>MUIA01000085.1 GCA_002084115.1 Oceanospirillales bacterium LUC14_002_19_P2
GACTCATTACCTCGCTTGGCGGCGCGCTCTAACAGAGCGTCATAGGCTGACGACTGCACGCATGTTCGAGAAAATCATTGGACATTGGTGCTACCAACCACAAGGGGTAACTTAGCCAGACTCGATGCTATGAGTTTATGAAGATGGTCGGTTTATTTGATGATTCGGGACGGCGTGTTCCTTTATCAATTCTGAGTGTTAGGTGAACAGAGGATATTGTCAGCGATACAATATCCTCACCACGATTCATGCTTTATTTCTGGCAAGCTTTAGGGCGGGTGAACGAAGTTAAATATATTTCAACTTATAACCTGCCCTTTGTAAGTACTCTCGCTCATGCTCAATGTTGGTTTTGGTCAGTGAACGCTTGTCCAGCCAGCTTTCCGGGAACTGAAGTAACATCTGGCGATCTTTTACTTGCAGATCGATGTCCGGCAACCGGTCGGTACGAATCTGGTTTAACAGAATTGCCTGGCGTAGAAGGATCATCAATCGCAGCAGTCGGGTGAATTCGGCACGAGGCAGTTGGTAGAGTGATTGTAGTGGCAGTGTCCGTCGGTGACCCCGTACCAGCATGGCTAGCTGTTGTTGTTCGCGGCTTGAGAAACCGAGCAGGTCAGAATTGCGGATGATGTAGGCGCCGTGGCGGTGGAACTGGATATGGGAGATATCCAGGCCGATTTCATGCAGCAGGGCAGCACCTTGCAGAAGCTTGAGATCCTGTTCATTTAGCTTCCAGTCATCAGCCACCTGCTGAAATAGTAGTGTCGCATGTTTGCTGACACGGCGGGCCTGTTCCTCGTCGACATGGTAGCGGGTCATCAGTGCGCTGATGGTGCGTTCGCGGACATCTTCATGGCTCTGGCGACCCACCAGATCGTACAGTACGCCTTCGCGCAGGGCGCCATCAGAGTAATCCATGCTGTCGATAGCCAGGCTGTCAAAAACGGCGGTGAGTATCGCCAGCCCTGCAGGGAATATGGCCGCACGTTCCGGTTTCAGTCCCGGGAAATGGACCCGTTCGACTTTTCGGAATTGCAGTACGTCCCGCTTTAATTTTTTCAGTCCATCCCGGGTAATGCGATCAATACCTTGTTCCGCAAGAATAGCGTGTACCGATTTAACGGAACCCGAAGAACCGATGGCCTCCACCCAACCTTCATGTCGATAGGTTTTCTCAATATTCATCAATTCCAGGCGGGCACTGTAATACGCCTCCCGGAAACGTTTCTCACTGAGGTTGCCATTAGGAAAGTACTGGTGGGTATAACTTACGCAGCCCATGTGCAGACTTTCCAGCAGCTTGGGCTCAAAGCGCTGGCCGATGATAAATTCAGTACTGCCGCCACCGATATCAACGACCAGACGACGATCGTTATCATCGGAGTAGGTCTGTGCCACGCCAAGATAAATAAGCCGGGCTTCCTCGCGTCCGGCAATAATGTCGATGGGGTGCCCCAGTTCCTGCTCAGCCAGGCGAACAAAGGTGTCACTGTTTCTGGCTTTGCGCAGGGCGTTGGTGCCTACAATGCGAATATTCTCGGAAGCCATGCCGTCAATGTATTCGGCAAATTTGCGCAGGCAAGCGAGACCCCGCTCCATGGCTTCATCAGTCAGCAACCCCTGCTCATCAATACCGGCGGCGAGCTGGACTTTTTCCCCCAGGCGCTCAACCGGGCGGATTTCATTGTGATCCTGTCGGGCCACAATCATGTGAAAGCTGTTGGAGCCGAGGTCTATGGCCGCCACGAGCGGCTGGTTTTCGGCATGGGTGACATCGGGTGTTGTCATGGGTTATCAGTCACTTCGGGTAATAGATGAAGAATACCAGATGTCTCCAAAGAGGGGGACAGCACTAACCAGGCAGTCAGGTAATACAGGGCATAGATCAGGGTATGATTCAGGCAGTGGGCAAAGGGTTTATCACGGTCACAGGCCAGTGCTATGATTGCGCTCTTGTGAATTTTCTTGATTGTTAGGAGTCTGTATCCATGAGCGAGATTGTCAATATCACGGACGCCACCTTTGAGGAGCAGGTTCTGAAGGCCGAGATGCCAGTACTGGTTGACTACTGGGCTGAATGGTGTGGCCCCTGCAAGATGATTGCCCCGGTGCTGGAAGAGATCGCCGCCGAGTACGATGGCAAGCTGAAGCTCTGTAAACTGAACATTGATGAAAATGAAGCCACTGCGCCGAAGTACGGTGTGCGCGGCATCCCGACCCTGATGCTGTTCCGTAATGGTGCTGTCGAAGCGACTAAGGTCGGTGCACTGTCCAAGTCCCAGCTGACAGCGTTTCTGGACAGCAATCTGGCCTGATTCCCGGCGTTTGAAACCGGCGATCAGTGTCGTTACGACTGGTCGCTGGGCGTTTTCCCTGCTATTCTTGCCCCGTCCCTTGGTTCTGGCTAAAAAACGTAAAAAAATTATCGGATGGATGCTGGACGGTCTTTGTAGACAGTGTTAAATTTACAATTAAAAGACCATCGCTGAAGCCGCTTTCCGGCAAGCAAGTATCTGGCATCACAGAGCCCCAGTCGGAACCGCAGGCTAACATTCTCATCTGAATCATAAATCGAACGAAAGCCTGACACATTTTATCAGCGAATAGACCAGCAACCGGATTTCGCCTTTCACTGAGTAACTCACACAGTCAGTTATGCATCTTACCGAATTAAAGAAAAAAAGTGTCCCTGAGCTGCTGAAAATTGCAGAAGAAATGGGACTTGAGAATCTTGCCCGCTCACGCAAGCAGGATGTTATTTTTACTATCCTGAAGCGCCATGCGCGCAGCGGTGAGGATATTTACGGGGACGGTGTTCTGGAGATCCTTCAGGACGGGTTCGGTTTCCTCCGTTCTGCCGACAGTTCCTACCTGGCGGGTCCCGATGACATCTATGTATCACCCAGCCAGATCCGCCGTTTCAATCTGCGCACGGGGGATACCATATCGGGCAAGATTCGCCCCCCGAAAGAAGGTGAACGCTATTTTGCCCTTCTGAAAGTCAGCGAAATCAATTTCGACAAGCCTGAAAACGCCCGCAACAAGATTCTTTTCGAAAACCTCACACCGCTGTTCCCCAATGAACGCCTGCTCATGGAAATGGGTAACGGTTCCACCGAAGATTTGACCGGCCGAATCATCGACTTGGTATCCCCGGTGGGTAAGGGGCAGCGTGGTCTGGTGGTCTCCCCGCCGAAGGCTGGTAAGACCCTGATGCTGCAGAACATTGCGGCGAATATCACCAAGAATAACCCAGAATGTCACCTGATCGTTCTGCTGATTGACGAACGTCCGGAAGAAGTGACCGAGATGGCCCGCTCTGTACGGGGTGAGGTGGTTGCGTCTACTTTCGACGAGCCGCCATCGCGTCACGTCCAGGTGGCCGAGATGGTGTTGGAAAAGGCCAAGCGTCTAGTTGAGCACAAGAAGGATGTGGTCATCCTGCTCGACTCCATCACTCGTCTGGCTCGTGCCTACAACACTGTCATTCCTTCATCCGGTAAGGTACTGACCGGTGGTGTGGATGCCCACGCACTGGAGCGTCCGAAGCGTTTCTTCGGTGCAGCCCGTAATATCGAAGAGGGCGGTAGCCTGACCATCATTGCGACCGCACTGGTAGATACCGGCTCCAAGATGGACGAAGTTATCTTCGAGGAATTCAAGGGCACCGGTAACATGGAAGTGCACCTGGATCGTCGGATTGCAGAGAAACGTGTATTCCCGGCCATTGGTATCAACAAGTCCGGTACTCGTCGTGAAGACCTGTTGACCACCGAAGAAGAACTGCAGCGGATGTGGATTCTACGCAAGATCCTCCACCCGATGGATGAGATCGCCGCGATTGAATTCCTGCTGGATCGCATGAAGCATACCAAGACCAATACGGAATTCTTCCAATCCATGAAACGCAAGTAATGCATGGATAATTGAGCAAAAGGCCGGTTTTACCGGCCTTTTGTTTATGTCGTATCATCGCCAGACTGTGCACAGACGAAGTGACCTTCCATGAAATACCGCGACCTCCGTGATTTTATTGACCAGCTGGAAAAGCAGGGCGAGCTGAAGCGTATTACCGCAGAAGTGGATCCCAATCTGGAAATGACGGAAATCAGTGATCGCACTCTCCGTCGTGAAGGTCCGGCCCTGTTATTTGAAAACCCCAAGGGGTATGACATTCCTGTGCTGGCTAACCTGTTCGGGACGCCTCGCCGTGTCGCCATGGGGATGGGGCAGGATGATGTGGAAGCGTTGCGGGATATCGGTAAGTTGCTGGCGTATCTCAAGGAACCTGAGCCACCGAAAGGCTTCCGTGATGCGCTGGCCAAGATTCCGGTATTCCGGCAGGTATTAAACATGGGGCCGAAAGTGGTTCGGTCTGCACCCTGCCAGAACGTCGTCTTGCGGGGTGATGAAGTTGATCTGGAAAAGCTGCCGGTGCAAACCTGCTGGCCCGGGGATGTCGCGCCATTGGTGACCTGGCCCTTGGTGATTACGAAAGGGCCGCTGAAAGAGCGCCAGAACCTGGGGATTTATCGCCAGCAGTTGCTGGGACGCAATCAGCTGATTATGCGCTGGTTGTCTCACCGTGGCGGCGCGCTGGATTACTGGGACTGGCAGGAAAAGCATCCGGGTGAGCGTTTCCCTGTCGCAGTAGCGCTCGGTGCAGACCCGGCGACCATCCTGGGCGCAGTGACACCCGTCCCTGATTCGCTGTCAGAATATGCATTTGCCGGACTATTGCGTGGTTCCAAAACAGAACTGGTCAAATGTGTGACTAATGATCTTCAGGTACCGGCCAGTGCTGAGATTGTTCTGGAAGGTTATCTGGAACCAGGATTGGAAGCCGATGAAGGCCCTTATGGCGATCATACCGGCTATTACAACGAGGTGGAGCGCTTCCCGATTTTCACCGTGGAATGCATGACGCACCGCCGTGATCCCATTTATCATAGTACGTATACCGGTCGCCCACCGGATGAGCCGGCGATCCTCGGAGTTGCACTGAATGAAGTCTTTGTACCGATTCTGCAGAAGCAGTTTCCGGAAATCGTAGATTTCTATCTGCCGCCGGAAGGGTGTTCTTACCGTCTTGCTGTTGTCACGATACGTAAAGAGTACCCAGGCCATGCCAAGCGGGTCATGCTGGGGGTCTGGTCGTTCCTCCGGCAATTCATGTACACGAAGTTTGTGATCATCGTGGATGACGATATCAATGCCCGGGACTGGAAAGATGTGATCTGGGCCATGACCACCCGGATGGATCCGAAGAGAGATTCAGTGTTTGTTGAAAACACACCGATTGATTACCTGGATTTTGCCTCGCCTGTTGCAGGCCTTGGGTCAAAGGCCGGATTTGATGCTACCAATAAGTGGCCCGGGGAAACCCAGCGTGAATGGGGGCAGGCTATTCGCATGAGTGATGAAGTAAAATCGCGTGTTGATGAGATTTGGGGTGAGCTTGGGATTGATTAAGCGGGTTAAATAAGCGCGCCTGAGGGATGAGGCAGATGGTGCTTGCCATCTGCCTGATATCGCTACATGTGTTTTTTCACATCAGCATCCATTGTTTCACCTTGTCTTTCACTTTTGCCCAGAATGACGCTTTGCGGTTCTGGGCACAGACGGTGACGATGTAAGGCGTAATGGTATCGACGCCATCGACATCAAAATCCGTATCTTCAGGCTTGCCGGATTTACTGTAGGCCGTGGCCCAGCCAACCGCATAGGGTTGGAAGTCATCTTCAATATCCAGAAAATCCGCACAGGTCCACTTGGTGATGGGCTTGGGAGGAACGTTGGACTTTTTCTTGCTGTCGGCAAAGGTGACGCAGGACAGCGCTGCCAGACTGCACGCCAGGCACAGTGTCTTGATTCCCATGAAGGTGTTCTCTGAGTGACATCGACGGAAAGCCTAGTTCATACGACAATTTCTGCCACACGTCAGTATTCAAATTAATGACAAGTTGAGTCGCCCAGGCTGGCAGGCTACGGGGGGGAGGTCTTACAGTAAAAGTAATAAATCCCGATAGTTTGTGACGTTGATACCTGACGTAAGCGACCTTATTATCACGCCAAAGCAGTAATGGATCAGAGGGGGGCAGCGTGCCTGACCAGAGAACACGGGCCTTTCGCGTTAAGCACTTGAATAAGGTGACAGGAGACATCTACCAGGTGCACCTGGTAGTAGCGGACGGTAAACCATTGTCGTTTGAAGCGGGGCAGTACCTGCAGGTATTGATGCCTGAGGGAGATCCCTGCGCCTATTCCATCGCCTCGGCGCCGGGTGAAAACCGCAATGAGCTGGAATTGCATGTGCAGTGCTACCCGGGGCACGAGCGGGCACAGCAGGTTATTGATCACCTGTCGTCCGGAGAAATGATTCGTGCAACCCTGCCCCATGGTAACTGCCATCTGGGTGATTGCCCTGATGCTCCCATTGTACTGGTGGCTGCCGGCACCGGATTTGCCCAGATGAAAAGCATGGTGGAATTTACCCATCAGAACGGTCATCAGCATCCCGTTTCACTCTATTGGGGAGTACGACGTCCACATGGTTTTTACCTGCCCCATCTGCCGGTGCAGTGGAGCAGTGAGTGGGGGCTGCATTACCATCCCGTGGTCAGCGAGGCCGAAGCAGAAGATGACTGGGCGGGACGCCATGGTCAGCTCTACCGTGCCGTGCTTGATGACCTGGACCAACTGGGTGATGGTGCACATTTCTATCTCAGTGGTTCACCCGATATGGTGTATACAACACTGGATGGTTTGGTTGCAGCGGGTGTGGATGAGAGTCGGGTACATTCCGATGTATTTGATTATGCTCCCAGGGAAAGCGTGACTAAATAATACCATTCATTGGGTAACTTTGTTTCTCTAAGAGCAATAAAACCTGCTTACCGGCAGGTTTTATTGTTTCAGGAAGATTGTTTGTATCGGAGGTAAATACACTACGGCAGCCACATATTTTGGCTGTCATGGTCAGCGTGTTAGATTACCGAGTTTTTTCTCTTTGACCTGATACCAAAGCGCCAGCCTGCGCAACAGAAATGTACACTGTTCATGCACAATGCCCGCCGTCTTTTTGGGATACTGTTACTCACACCGTTACTCTTCAGTTGCACGACGCGTGAAGCTTCTGATTATGCGTCCCGTTATGCTAGAAACCAGTTGCTGAAGCAGACCGGTTCGGCCGGTCAGGTGATTGCGGCAGGGATGGACTACCAGAAAGACCTTATCGGTTTTGAAGCACTGGTTCCCCTGTTGGCGAAAGAGGCGCGGGTGAACTGGGGAGATGAAAAACACGCGACACGTAAGGAATATGTTAAATACACCAATAACTACCGCACACGGGTTTTCGTGGATTTTGACAAGGGGAAGGTGCATGTCGAGACCCTTGATCGAAAGGATTTACATCACGCGATTGTCCTGACACTCCTGACACCGAATGAGCCCGAGACTGTGGATCTGTTTGGCACCCGCGATATTCCTTTAGGCGGGGAGCCGGTGTTGTATGGTCAGGTGCTGGATCATGAAAAGCAGCCAATACGCTGGCAATGGCGCGCAGACCGTTATGCGGATTACCTGATTACTAACAGGCTGTCGCAGAAAAGGAGTAAACGGGGCACTGTGTATGCGGTGGATTTTGACCTGACCAGTGACCACCTGCAAAAACGACAGTATCAATATGCCAGCCTGGTACGGCAGTATGCCCGCCGTTACAAGGTGGATGAGAGTCTGGTGTATGCCATTATCCGGACCGAAAGCAGCTTCAATCCTTATGCAGTCAGTAGCTCCAACGCATATGGGTTAATTCAGATTATCCCGAAAACTGCCGGTAAGGATGTCTTTACCCGAATCAAGAATCGGCCTGACCAGCCGTCCAAACATTACCTGTTTAAACCACACAATAATATTGATACGGGAACCGCCTATATTCATCTTCTGGAAACCCATTATCTCAAGGGGATTCGGGATCCTCTGTCACGAAAATATACGATCATCTCTGGCTAAGTTACCCCTGATGGTTGGTTGACCTATACTCCCTGAACCATCCGGCTATCAGGGGATGACTGTTATGAATTCCAGGCTCTTTCAAAATTTCATTGATGCGATTTCGTTATTAAC
>MUIA01000204.1 GCA_002084115.1 Oceanospirillales bacterium LUC14_002_19_P2
GTTGCCGACATGTCTGATCCTTCAGAAGTTTTGATCTATACAAATCAATCGTCTTCTAAAGGCTATTTCTGTTGCAATCCCTCACTTTTCATCCGCCAACCTGTAAAAGCACCCTAAAAAATAGTGTCTGGTCAGGTACAATATCGCATCTGGCTTCTTGGCCTTGTTCGTTACCCTGCATGCAGGGGATCTACTACAGGATATTGATTGATCAATGGTATCAACGAACCCCTCAAAACAGCGCTCTATGCTGCATTGGTTATGGCTATCTGTGATAGTGATAGTGTTGGATCAGTGCACAAAGTTTTATTTTAATAACAACTTTTCTCTGTATGAGCAGTTGCCTGTTACGCCTTTTTTCAGCTTTACGCTGGCATATAACACAGGGGCAGCCTTCAGTTTCCTGAGTGATGCTTCTGGTTGGCAGCGTTGGTTCTTTATATCGATAGCACTGGTTGTCAGTGTGGTGCTTATCGTTTGGATTCGGAGACTCAAATCTGATGAAAAGCTTCAGGCTATGGCCCTGGCGCTGATTCTGGGTGGGGCGTTGGGTAATGTCTGGGATCGTATTGTCTTGGGCCATGTTGTTGATTTTCTGCTGTTTTATTACGATCGCTATTATTTCCCGGCCTTTAATCTGGCAGATTCTGCCATTACACTGGGCGCGGGCTTACTGATCCTGGATATGTTTATCCATCCCCAGACGACTGATACCGATAAGGACAGGCAGAACTCATGACAAACCCGGTAATTGCAGATGGCAGTAAAGTGACCATGCACTTTGCGCTGCGGCTTGAGAGTGGTGAAGTTGTTGACAGCACCTTTACGGGTAAACCGGCTTCGTTTGTGGTAGGTGATGGCAACCTGCCGGATGCCTTTGAGGCCTTGCTACATGGCATGAAGGAAGGTAGCGCTGAGACGTTCACGGTTTTGCCGGAACAGTCATTTGGTCAACCTAACCCTCAAAATGTTCAGGAACTGCCCCGGGGTCAGTTTGATTCAGAGATGGCGTTGTCTGAAGGGCTGGTGGTTTCGTTTGCTGACAATTCTGGTTCGGAACTGCCGGGCGTTGTCACCGCATTTGACGATGAACGCGTCACGATTGATTTCAATCACCCGCTGGCGGGTAAGAATCTGCTGTTTCAGGTAGAGATCCTGGAAGTGCTCGACGCCGACTAGGCTGGTTGATCGCCTGAAATTACTTTCAGGCGATGTTTCATGATCTCTACTTCTTCTCAGAGCTTTCATTTCAGTTTGTTGGCAGGTATGACGGTATTTTGTCGTTATCTGTCTGCCCGTTTCAGCCTATACCGTTTATCAGGTCTCTTATAGCGTTAATCTTTCGATAAGCCTGTTTTGATTCTATTCATTTCTGACCGTTCTAGATTATTACTGAGAGATATTAATTCGGAACAGGTTGTGGCAACAGTCATGGATGGCTGTTGTGATTAGGATATCAAGGACGAACTATGCCGGATGGTGCTAATCGCTCATTATCAGCAATGGCCGGTTTCAGCCTCATTGAAAACCTGGTAACGCTGTTTATTCTGACGGTAGGCTTACTAGGCATTGCCGGTTTACAGGCAACATCACTACGTATCAATCATCAGGCTTTTTCGCAACACAAGGCGGTTAGCCTGGCCATTAATATTGCTGACAGAATGCGGGCAAACCCTGAAGGAGTCGATGGCAATTTTTATTCATTGATATCGTCAGGATTTACGCAGGTGTCCCGTTGTTACACGGCATCCGGCTGTACGGCGCAGGAAATGGCAAGAAACGATATCTGGGAATGGAACCAGCTGATCCAGAACAATCTGCCGGGTGGCTTGGGGCTTGTTTGCAGGGATGAGACACCGGCTGATGGCGGTACCGGTTTTGCCAGTATGACAGCAACCTCTATTGCCAGCCAAGTCGTCAATCTGGCCGCTACACAACCCGGTACGACGCCTGACATTCAGGCCCAGGCCGCTCAGGCTGAAACACTGGCTCAGCAGGCTGAGGCCGAATCATTGGCAGGCAATGCCACTAATGCGGCAAATTTGGCGAGACAATCCGCAGAGCAATCTGGGCAGGTTTTGAATGCATTGTTTCCAGCCGGTGTAGATTCGGATCCGGTGGCACAAACGATTGCAGCTCAGACACAACGGGCGATCAGCAGCGCAGGTACTGCAACCAATGTTGCCGGTGCGTCAGATGCGCAATCGGCTATCACGGCATCCTGTAGTAATGATGGCTCGGTTTATACCATCTGGATTGTCTGGGATACGAATAACGATGGCTCGCTCGATAGCCCGTTCGCATTCGATATCAACGGGGATTTAAGTTACATGATGACGTTTGAACCATAAATGTTCAGTGTGATTGGATTTCGACATTCAATGGACGATAAAACCTTCAAATCATCCGATGAGTACTGCGCTATGGCACTGAGCAGACAGCAAGGTTCCAGTCTAGTAGAGGTAATGGTTTCACTGCTGCTCGGTGCCATTATGCTGCTGGGCGCTGTGCAGATTCTGGTTAACAGTAAACGGGATTTCCTGATCAGGGATGCCATGAGCAGTGTGGAAGAGGCTGGGAATTACACCTTTGACCTTATCGGTGGAGATTTGAGGGTGGCCGGTTATAAAGGCTGTGTGAGTAAACGGGATACTACATTTGACAACTTGATCTCTTCAAGTGGGGCGGTTTTTCAGCCAGAGCGGGGAATTCAGGGCTGGGAGGCGAATGGAACCGCTTACTCTGACACGTTGATACCTGCCTCTTGGGGGAGCTTGAGTGCCCAGTCATCAGCAAACTGGCTAACAACAACCGGTGCTCAATCGAATAGTATGCCTTCTACAAGCAGTACGGCAGCGAGAGGGTCAGATATCATCAGAATCTGGGGGATTGAACCGTATGTATTCAATATTACCAATGCGACGGCTACCACGTTGACGGTGGATGGCGCTTCAGTGATTGGTTTTCCTGAGGCAGGTACAGGTAGTTCGGCAGATACAAATGACAGAATTCTGATTGTCAGTGACTGTGAGAAGACCCTCATCGTGAAGGCAACCGACTTCGATCGCAGCACAGGCGTCATTACCTTGTCAGGTAATAGTGGTGGAACCTCACAGCTGACTTCCATGAGGAATATGGAAGCCGTGATCATACGAGGTGTTCAGTACTACATTGGCAAAAGAGGTGATGACGCCAATAACCATCCTTCTTTATATCGTAAACGCATTAAGGCCGATGGCACGCTGGATGATGCAGAAGAACTGGTGGAAGGCATTGCCAATATGCAGATTGTTTATGGTGAAAAGACCGGTACAACCAGCCAGATAGCCGCCAGTCGTTATGTCACAGCGGATAATGTGACGGACTGGAGCCGTGTCGTCAGTGTCAGGATGTGGCTTCTGGTTGAAACGACCAATGATTTCATTGTGAGTGCAACGGGCCAGAATTATAGCTATATCGGCAAAACCTACACGCCGACGGATCGGCGATTCCGGCGGGAGATGTCGATGACCATCAACCTGCGTAACAGAACACTGGGAGCCATGCCATGGATGTAGGAAGGCATGAATCTGGCAGTGCGTTGATTATGGCATTGATCACGTTGCTGGTACTCACGCTGCTCGGTACGACCAGTCTGGATAACGCCATCATGGAGCAGCGCATGGCCCGCGGCAACGTGGACCATGAAACGGCCTTCCAGAATGCCGAGCTGGGGTTGCGATCCATAGAGAATCGTCTGCTGGACTACTCATCATTTGCCACACTGGAAAGTGAGTTGACCGGTGAGGGCGTCTATTATTCCAGTCTGTCGTCCAATTACCTGAATACCAGCTTTTGGGCCGGAGTGCCGGTTTACTCCAATGGACAGGTGCTCACAGGTACTGATGCGAATATCGTGGATCAGGCGGGCCTGGGTATTACCATGGTCATCATCGAATATATCAAGGAAGTCAACGATTCGCTGGGGATTGGAAGCTCTTCCAGCTCTAAAATTTATTATTTCAGGGTGACTTCACTGGGTACTGATACTACCTATACCGTTGCCAATGCCAATGCCGGTGACCGTCCCAGAACATTGACAATGGTGCAAAGTATCCTGGCGGTTAGGTTGAATCCCTGATGTTCAATGATCGATGTGTGGAGAAGGTCATCGGGTAGGTCAGAGTAAGCGACTGGTGAAAATGTGGCGCTTGTTGGAAAAGCCACTCTATATTTGTTGAATATACGGTAGTTAAAGGAATCGTCGTATTCTGCGGGAACACTGCGGGATTCGAACTGGGTAAGGCAGAAAGGATTCGGGATATGATGCTAGCTGCAATTCAATGTGCCAGGCGGTATTTATACCTCTCTGTGGGGGGAGTTCTTTTCTCCGGGTATGTATCTGCCACAGATTTGATGATTGCACAGAAACCATTATTTCTAGTGGAGGCATCGGCCTCTAATGTCATTATGATGCTGGATGATTCTGGTTCGATGAACTGGCGCAAATTATGGCAACCTGCCTGGAATCTGTGTGCTTACCGCAATGAAGGAAGTAATTCTGTTTCGTCAACTAAGGCGCCATTTCAAACACAAGATAATGTGTGTTTTTATGAAGATCCTAATTATCGGGGCGCAGAAAGATGTTATGCCAATGATGAAACAGTTTTACCTAATGTCGAGACCCGGTCATTTCGGTTGAGACCCGGTTTTGGAATACGTGCATATCGTGGAACAAATCATACGGGGGATGACTGGGATTCTGGTCGGAATACCCCTGGAACTAGTGAATTTATTCGCTCATTTGAATTATATCGAACGACTGAAAATGTAGCTGACGCAGAGTGTGGCGCTTTTAATAATACAACAATTAGTAGTAGAGCCTCAGAGAATCAAGATCAAGATTTTGCTCATTTCGCGGGCGATGGTAGCGGTAATATTGGTGACTGGCGGGGTTATACACCTGATATGGAAGCCAGCTTTTATGACGCAACGGTAACCTATACCCCGTGGGCTGATATGTCGGATGCCAATTTCAGACAAGCACGTAATCACCCAGTTAGCGGGGAAGCCGATTATACCGTTCTTACCGATTTGGTTGATAGATTTTATGTCGTTGCTGAGGATACGGCAGGTTTTACCGGAGACAGGCCGCGTCGTTACGGTCAGATTAACTATGAAAGAGTCCCGAATCGACATATTGACTGGTGGGATGATCACACAATCTTCCAATTACGCGCAGACAGGGTACGTTCATGGACGGTCACGTTTGAATATCGTGATGGCCCCTTAGGGCCGGAAGTGATACAGCGTATTGAGCAAAACGTTGATATCACCGACTCGGCTGAAGTCGCAAAACGTCAACAAAACTACGCGAACTGGTATCAGTATTACCGAAATCGCATGTTCAGTGTTGTTGCTTCTGTAACCAAGATCGTGGATTCATTTCCCAGTGTTCGTTATGCCCTGGGTTATATCAATCAGAGCAACCTTATTGTGGATTTTCCAGATACCCAGTTTGGGAATGAGTCACATAATGAAACGATTATTGAAGAGTTGATTAAGAGAAGTCGAGGGAGCGGAGGGACGCCGTTACCGGCGGCATTACATCGAGCCGGTCAATCTTATCGACGAACCGGTACTGGTGCGCCGATCATCAGTGAATGCCAGCTCAATTATACGATCCTTTTGACCGATGGGGACTGGTATGGGGCAGAATCTGCTATCAGTGATCTTGATGCTGATGCGCGGTCTGGATGGTTGTCCGATGTGGCTCTGCACCATTATGAGAATGACCTTCGTATAGACCTTGATGATGAAGTGCCGCTGGGTGATAACAATACCAACAAGAAACAGCATATGAGTACGATAGGTATTGCTTTTGGTCAGATTGGTAGCCTGGTCGACACGGATGATGATGGTTGGCCTAATCCTCCATTGCAAAAGACAGATAATTGGGGCAGTAACAAATTCGATGATCTCTGGCATGCCAGTTTTAATTCCGGTGGCGCTTATTTTTCTGCAAGAAATTATTTCTCTCTGTTAACCCAGCTTAACGATGTTTTCCAAAATATCAGAAACGTGACTAGCTCTGTTGCACAGTTAGCCATAGGCTCAACCTCGCTACAGAGGGATCGGCGTATTTATCAGGCACGTTTTGACTCCAAGGACTGGGCGGGTGATTTGGTCGCCATTCATATTGATGGTGATGGAAAAGTAGTGCAAAACACCGATGGAAGCATGAAAACCGACTGGTCCGCTAAAAGTCGTCTGGCGGCGTTGGGAAGCACTGGGCATACGCGGCGCGTGATTATTACCAGAAAGCGCACGGCAGGCGGTACAACCGAAGGTAGTCCATTTACCAATGCTGCTGGGAATACAGAGCTCTATAATGCCTTGCGGGTAAGCAGTAGTCGTCAGGTTCCTGTGAACTTGAGTACCAGCACGGCGTCTTCTGATGCCTATCGTCATGAGGTGTTGGACTACATCCGGGGTAATCAGACTTTTGAAGGAGAAAATGGTTTCAGACAGAGAACCAGTCGGATGGGTGATGTAGTTAATTCATCCCCGGTCTATGTTGGATACCCTAATTTTCAATACCCGGATGCTATTGGCGCCGGCAGCCTGTATTCTGATTTCAAGCAAGCCCATAAGGGCAGAAGCCCTATGGTGTATGTCGGTGCGAATGACGGCATGGTGCATGGATTTGATGCAACGACAGGGGATGAAAAACTGGGCTATGTTTCACCGGTATTGTTTCCGAAATTGCACGAATTAGTGCTTCCTCACTATCCCCATCGCTTTTATGTGGATGCTAACCCCAATGCCGTGGACGCTTATTTTTATACCAACATTGGCAGAACAGAGGGGACCTGGAAAACGGTTCTGGTTGGCGGGTTAGGTGCGGGTGGTAAAGGAATTTATGCCCTTGATGTGACGGATCCAGCTCAGTTTACTGAAGCGAATGCAAAGCAAATTGCTTTATGGGAATTTACAACTGACGATGATGATGACTTGGGTTACACCTTTGGGAAACCGATGGTGACCAAGCTGGCGAGTGGTGACTGGGTAGCTATTTTTGGCAATGGTTATAACAGTACTGAAGGAAATGAAGATGCCAGCGGCGAGGCGGTGCTTTATGTCGTCGATATCAGAAATGGCAATTTAATTGAAAAAATCAGTACCAAGTCAGGCGATAAAACGAATCCGAACGGACTTTCATCGATTGCAGCCGTTGATATCAATGGCGATTTTGTAACTGATTATATTTATGCCGGTGATCTGAATGGTGATCTTTGGAAGTTCGATTTTAACAATAGAAATTCAAGCAACTGGAAAGTCGCTTTTGGTAATAGCGGGAGACCGATGCCATTGTTCAGCGCGGGTTCATCCAGACCGATAACATCCACACCGACCATTGGCAGGCACCCTGTTGACGGGTATTTGGTGTATTTTGGTACCGGACGTTATTTCGCAGAAAGGGATAATGCCAGAAAAGGACAGCACACGCAGAGTGTGTATGCAATCTGGGATAAGAATGATGGCAGTAGCGTGACCTCTACCGTTAGCGATGGTGACCTGCTTGAACAGAAAATTACGACGGAATTTGAAGTTGAAGTTAATTCAAAGGATGTCGCTTTGCGTCAAACAACGGCGAATGCTATTGATTGGGATACCCATAAAGGTTGGAAATTGGACTTGATATTACAGCAGTCCGGTGTCACCAACTTTAATAATGGCGAGCGTGTTATAGCGCAGGCCGCCCTGCGGAATGGCAATGTTATTTTCTTGACACAGATGCCAACAGGGGGGTTGTGTGAATCTGGTGGAGACAGTTGGATTATGGAAGTCGATGCTTATTCAGGCGCCCGTCTTGAGGAAAATATGTTTGATATTAATGATGATGGTGAATTTGATGAAAAGGACAGTTCATACAGTAGTTTAGGTATGACATTGAATCCATCAGACCCCAATTACCCGACGGATAATGTCGTCGCTACAGGCATTAAGAATGAGGGTATTGTCCAGCAACCGACCATTATTCCCTGTCAGAGTTCGGAATGTAAGTTAATGAGTGGTGCTGGTGGTAGTATCAATACCATTCATGAAAACGATGGACAACAGACAACAGGTCGACAGTCCTGGCGTCAGATCTTATTGGAGGAGTGACCGTGAGACCATTAATAATGGCACTGATCTTGACTCTGCTCCCAGTTGTTGCGTGGGCAGGAACGCTGAATTATAAAGGTTCTGGACGTATTGATAAGCTGGACTTTGATCAAGCGACAATTACGATCAATAACAAAGAATATTCTATGGACCCTTATTCTTTCAAGGCAGAAATGGATGGCCATGAAATACAGCTTATGTTTCTGAAGGAAGGGTTTATGGTGAAGTTTTATACTAATAAATCGGGGTATGTTGGACGTGTTGAGCTTATGGGGAGTCCACAGTTTAAGCGACAGTTAATTGACCATTGAGTTGTAGCGCTGCAGTAGCGGAGTTTTTACTGGTATGTGGGAATGGAGAATCTTGTGGGAATAAATCGAGGCTACACACTTATTGAGCTGCTTGTCGTCATGATGATCATCGGAATTTTGACGGCAATAGCATTTCCAGCCTATAACAGCTACGTGCGCACTGCCAACAGGTCTGATGCCCATATCACCATACAGAATGTGGCGGTACTTCAAGAGCGGTGGATGGCACAATTCAATCGCTATACAGATAATGTGACTGATCTTTTAGGTTCTGGTGTCACAAGTTCGGCGGAAGGTCACTACACACTTAAGGTTGTGCACAGTCAATTGGCGAATGGTGCGGATTGCGCAGCAGCAGCGACGCCCGCATCACCCAACCGGCGGCAATATACCATTATTGCAACCCCATTATCGACTTCTCAGAATGCGGATCCTGAGTGTACCTGTATTTTCATGACAAATGTTGGCTTCCGGGGCTCCACAGGATCAAGAACTGACCCTGCAGACTGCTGGTAGCGCTCTCCCGTCGCAAAGCTGCACTAGACTTTATTAGAGTACAGCACTAAACAAGTTTGCCAGGGGGTCGGTTCATGAGGTGTGAGCCGTATGCATGAAGTACCATCAGACATTGAATCTTATGAGCGATTGATTCTGGATTCATCTTCACTCGCTATCCTTCAGATACAGGAAGGCTGTATTACGTATGTTAATCCTGAGGCACGGGTGCTATTTTCCGGCGATAAAGAAGCAGAGCTTGATGGGCAAGCCATTGATGGCCGTTTGGTGTGTGAAAACGTGAACATTAAAACGGTTCTGGATGATGCTCTGGCTAAAAATGCCGTCGTTCAACAAAAGAATTGCATGCTGGTTGACGCTGAGGGTAATCAACTGCCTGTACAGCTTGCCATCATGCCGTTACTGCATCAAAAACAGGGATTGCTTCGGGTTATCGTCAAAAAATTGGCGGAGACAGCGTTAGAAACCAATGAAGAAGGTGACTCTGAGCAAGAAATGAAACCTGAAATAGAAACACCGCCAGAACAGCAGCAAGTAAAAACAAACAGTTCAAGCAGTCCTGTCATAGTGAGAAAGGCACTGGCTAATGCTGCCAAAGGTAAGCTGGTCACACTCCTGAGTATCCAACTCGAAAACTACGAACAGCTTGAGCAGGCGCTGGGAGAAAAGAACATCCACCAAATTGCCAATGAAATCATTGATAAATTAAAAAGTGTGCTTGGCAAAGAGGTATTGCTTGAAAACTCACGTCCTTCTCTCTTTCATATTTTGGTCGGGACCCAGAATCAGGCAAAGTTGAAACAGGTGGCTGATAATTTGTCGCATGCCATGGACGAGCTGGTCATTGAGGTTTCCGAGCAGGTTGTTCAGGTAGCAACCGCCATCAGCATTCTACCCGTCGATAAGCAAAGTGATGCTGCATTGCTGCATGCCAGGATAGAGAAAACCCTGGCAAGGGCCGCTGAGAAAGGGCTGAATCATTGGCACCTTTTTGACAGTAAGGAAGAATTGGCAGAATTGGCCTGTCAGGGGGATGCATCAGCATTGGTTCGTTACGCCTTGGATAATGGGCGGTTCAAACTCCTCTATCAGCCGGTTATCAGTTTGACGGGGGACAAGGAAGAGCATTATGCCGTGCTACTTCGAATTGTTGACCCCAATGGTAAAGAGGTGGTTGCCGGGCAATTTGCAGGTGAAGTAGACAAGATTGCGCTCGGTGCTAAGATGGATCGTTTGGTCATCCTGCAGAGTATCAAGCAGCTGGTCATCCACAGAAAAAAGGTGCGTAAAAAAGCACATTTGTTTATCCATCTGAGCTCTGCTTCATTGCAGGATAAAACATTGCTGCCTTGGGTCTTGGGTGTTTTACAGAAAATACCTGTTGGTGCAGATTCTCTGGTCTTTCAATTCTCAGAAAAAAATGCCATGCGATATCGGGAAGATATACAGCGTTTACTTCAGGGAGCGAAGAAAGTTGGGTTTAGGACATCACTGTGTGATTTTGGGCTTAGTCTGAAACCTTTGAAGACTGCAGAGGAGCTATCCACCGACTATGTCCGTCTGGATGCGACATTGACGAATAACGTGGAAGATGACAAATCGCAGGAAGACAATGTTTCTGAGATGATTAAGGCGCTTACCAAACTGAAACGGAAGACCATTGCAGTGCCAGTGGAAAACCCGAATGCATTGAGTGCTTTCTGGCGTACACAGGTTGATTATGTTCAGGGCTTCTTTGTACAGCAGCCCAAGCCGGACATGGATTATGATTTCTCCATGGACGAATGAGCTGCTTCAGAAAGTCAGTATCGTTCAATCTGCCATATTAGCTTCCGGACCATCCAGATCCAGTTTCTTGAGACGATAACGTAGCGCACGGAATGTAATCCCCAGCTTTTTGGCCGCTGCGGTTCTGTTCCAGCGGGTGCTTTCCAGTGTTTGTATGATGACTTGTTTCTCAATATCTTCCAGGTAACTTTCCAGGTTGTCGATTTCCCCTGCATCACTGATAGTAGAGTGTGTTCCAGTGGGGGAGGGTGATGACTGGATCTGTAAGTCCTCTAACGTGATTGTGTCGTCTTCGCACAACGTAAAAGCACGTTCAAGAATATTCTCAAGTTCACGTACATTACCGGGGAACTGATACCTGGCAAGGTGGCTTTGTGCTTCGTCTGACAACGTGACGTCTGGTAAATCGCAGTCCAGACTCAGTTTGTGGAGAAAGTGCTGGGCCAACAGGTGAACATCCTCGTCTCGCTCTCTCAGCGGTGGCACTAGTAGTTCAATGACATTGATACGGTAGAACAAGTCTTGTCTGAAGCGCCCTTCTTGCACTTCCTGTCCGAGGTCTTTGTGGGTGGCGCTCAGGATTCTTACATCAACAGAAATTTCCTGTTGACTGCCGACCGGTCGGATACTTTTTTCCTGGATTGCCCTGAGTAATTTGACTTGCATATGGAGGGGCAGGTCGGCGACTTCATCCAGAAATAGTGTGCCACCATCGGCAGCCTGAAACAGACCTGGCTTATCGTTGACAGCACCCGTGAAGCTGCCTTTCTTATGGCCGAAAAATTCACTTTCCATCAGTTCTGCCGGTATGGCACCGCAGTTGACGGGTACAAATTCGTGGCTGCTGCGTGGCCCCTGCTCATGGATCATGCGGGCGACGACTTCTTTACCGGTGCCAGACTCACCACTGATGTAGACAGGCGCCTGGCTTCTTGCCAGTTTGCGAATCGTCTTCTTGAGCTGCTGCATGACGCCGGATTCACCCAGAAGCTGCATCTTGTCGCCGGTATTGACCTCTGTAGAGGTGTTCACTCTCATGGCGTTCTGGATCAGTTCTCTGAGCCTTGAGAGGTCTACCGGTTTTGATACAAAGTCAAAAGCACCGGCTTTCAGAGCCTGTATGGCAGTGTCCATGGAGCCATAAGCCGTGATCACTGCAACAGGTGTTTGTGGCGTCGTACGCTGGATATGGGCAACCAGGTCAATCCCGTTGCCATCCGGCAGGTTCATGTCAGTAAGGCACAGGTCATAATGGCGCTGGTTAAGGCGTTCATGCGCTTCGTTGATTGTTGCCACGGCGTTGGTCGTTAGCTTCATGCGTCCCAGGGTGATTTCAAGTAATTCCCTGATATCGGGCTCATCATCAACGATCAATACATTGGTATGGGTCATCATCGTCAGCTTATTAGTTTATTTGGGTGAGCGAACGAGATATGGAAGACACTGCCCCGCTCTTTTCGGTATGGCAACAGGCCCAGACTGGCCTGGTTGATTTCACAGAGTTCCCTGCAGATATAGAGGCCTAGCCCCGTTCCTTTTTTATCGGTGGTATAAAAGGGTTCAAAGACGGATTCTGCGAGTTCATCGGGAATGCCAGGTCCAAAATCTTCAACTTCCAGCCAGGGATGCTCGGATGCGCTGACTCCTGCCCGCAGAATCAGGCTGGGTTTACCGGCATGTTGCAGGCTGTATCGTAAGCCGTTCTGGCAGAGGTTATGCAGCACTTGTTGTAACTGGGAAAGGTCGACATTGACGGTTATCTGTGATTCCGGTACTTCCAGTTGGATATCGGGTTGTTCAATATTTTGGAAATGTTCAGTATCAATAAACTCCCTTAGCCATGCATTCAAGGATACAGATTCAGGGTGTATATCCTGCTTCCGCGAAAGCTGCAGGATATTGTTGATAATCCCATTTACGCATTTGCAATGTCTGTGAATGATGGTCAGCAGGCGCTGGTCCATGTCACTCATCGTGTCGGATTCAGCCAGAAGCTGGGCTGAGTGGCTGATAGCGCCCAGCGGATTGCGGATCTCGTGGGCAATACTGGCGGTGAGTTGGCCCAGTGAGGCCAGCTTCAGCCGCTGGGCCTCTTGTGAGAGCGCGGCTTTATCATCCAGAAAGACCAGAACGTAGTGGGTCTGCTCGAACGATTGGCGGCTAAAGTTTGGCAGTATTTCCGGTGCGCCGGGCGAGGAGCTGAAACTGTTGGGGCGCAGGTGGGGGTTGGCCAGCCATTGCTGATAGCTGGCCATGAGCGCTGGCGAAAGGGCATCCAGATGCCCCTTGGCGTCGTCTGTTGCCAGCAAGTGCTGGGCAGACTCATTCATCATCACAATGGTGTCTGGCTCCTGAAGCACGAGGATGCCTGTGCGCATACGTTGGATGATGCTGGTGCTCAGTCGTTCAAGATTAAAGGCTCGGGTCCTGCTCAAGCGTTCAGCCAGGGCTGAGGACTGTAAACGGGTCCGGACACTTTGGACAAACAACGCCGTGGCAAAAAACAGTAGGCCGCTGAGGCCAGCATCCACATGTTGAGAGACTCGTCCCAGCAATGCGTGATGGATGTCAATGCTCAGCAGAAATAGGGTCGCTATGGCCGACAGTAATATTCCCAGGCGTCCTTTCAGTAGGATGTTGCCGATTACGATTGGGACAAAGTAAAGGTTCGACAGGCCGTTGTCCTCAAAACCCACCATGTGCAACAGGACGCTGAGCATCATGATGTCCAGTGTGATGACAAAAAAGGTGTAGGTTGTCCCCGGCTGGTTACGGAAGGTCAGGACCAGCCACAGGACAAAATTGATTGTCAGGTAAAGGTTCAGGTACCAGCCCACTTCACGCTGGGGGGCGTAACTGAATAACCATTCAGCCACGGGCGTGAGTGACAGCCCCAAAAGACTCATGCCCAGCAGGCAGCGGTAAAGGTTGTAGAGCCTGAGTAGCCGATATCGGCTTCCCCAGTCGAAGAGTGGTGTTTCTGACTGATGAAATAGCGTCGACCAGTCTACTTTTTCCCGCAGTATCTGGCCGGCTGGCTCGCTATGCTGCAACGACGCCCCCGAAAAATTCTATTCTGTTATTACGGTTGATTGTACACATGTCGTTGTGATGCAGGGAAGTTTCACGGAAAATACCCTGCCTTTCTAGTCCGTTAGTCAGAGGTTTACATGGCACCGACGCTGCGTGTCGTATTAGCACAACTCAATTTTCTGGTGGGTGATATTGAAGGCAACACCCGCAAGGTCATCGAATGCGCGCAAAAGGCCCGCAGTGAACATCAGGCGGATATTATCGTATTTCCGGAGCTGACATTGTGCGGTTATCCCCCGGAAGACCTGTTGTTACGTGAAAGCCTGGCACTGCGGATTGAAATGGCGCTTGAGCAGCTGGCGGTGGTCAGTGGTATTGATATCGCTCTGGGGCTTCCGGCAATGGGCGACAACGGTCTGGAGAATCAGGCTGTCGTAATACGTGATGGAAACATTATCTGCCGTCATGCCAAGCGTCATTTGCCGAATTATCAGGTCTTTGATGAAAAGCGGTATTTTGTGCAGGGTACCGGTTATGGGGTATTTGAGTGCCAAGGTATCAAGATAGGTCTGACGGTTTGTGAAGATATCTGGTTTCCGGACCCGGCTGCAGATGTAGCTGCTGCTGGCGCCCAGTTTATCCTGAACCTGAATGCTTCGCCTTTTCATCTTTACAAGCATGACTACCGCCTCGATGTTGTGAGCCAGCGCGTGCGGGAGACAGGGTTACCGGTGGTTTATGTCAATCAGGTGGGCGGCCAGGATGAGCTGGTTTTTGATGGTGGCTCATTTGTTATGAATCCGGATGCTTCTCTGGCAGTGACAGCGATCAGCCATGAAGAGTCTCTCTCTTTGGCAGAGTTTGATAGTGCCAGTGGTCAGTTTCTGCCGGGTGAATCCCACGACAGTAAAATACTGGAAGCCCGGGTGTACGACAGCCTCGTTCTGGGTGTCAGGGACTATGTGAACAAGAACGGCTTCAAGGGGGTTGTGTTAGGACTCTCCGGTGGTATTGATTCCGCACTGGTTCTGGCCGTCGCCGTGGATGCCTTAGGCAGTGATCGTGTTGAGGCGGTCATGATGCCTTTCCGATATACCTCGCAGATGAGTCTGGAGGATGCGGAGGCTGAGGCTAATACGCTGGGTGTTAATTACAAGGTCTTGCCTATTGAGCCCATGTTCAATGGTTTCATGGAAACGCTGAAAGATGAGTTCGAAGGCACCGCCCGGGATACCACCGAGGAAAACCTGCAATCCCGCTGCCGCGGTGTGTTGCTCATGGCGATTTCCAACAAGAAGGGTTACCTTGTCCTGACCACCGGCAACAAGAGTGAAATGGCGGTGGGTTATGCGACGTTATATGGTGATATGGCTGGTGGGTTTGATGTCCTGAAGGATGTGCCTAAAACGCTGGTTTATCGTCTGTCCCGATACCGTAACAGTCTTTCGCCGGCTATTCCTCAGCGGGTCATTGACCGCCCCCCTTCAGCCGAACTGGCGCCGGATCAGGTCGATGAAGACAGCCTGCCGCCTTACGATGATCTGGATAGAATTCTGGAACTGTACATTGAGCAGGATCGCAGTGCCGAATATATCACGGAGCAGGGCTTTGACCGTGACATGGTGTATCGGGTACTACGGTTAGTGGATGTTAATGAATACAAGCGACGCCAGACGCCTGTAGGGGTGCGCATTACACCGCGCGGCTTTGGACGTGACCGTCGTTATCCCATCACGTCTGGCTGGAAACCGGGTATCTAACGATTCGATAGCGCGTTAAAAAACGGCAGCGTTTTGGGACGCTGCCGTTTTTTGTTTATGTCAGATTACTCCTGTGTCCACTCCTGGCTGGCATCGCCATTGGCATTCCAGACCACCACATTACCCCCATCAGCGGCTTGTGACGCCGTGACGGCATAACCGGTGTTCTTGCGGGTCCTGAGTGTATTGTCGACCTTGTTGAAACGCTGGTTTTCATGGTCATTACACTCCCAGACTACGACACCACCGCCATTCCAGGTCTCACCTTTGTAATCCAGGCAAACATTGGGGTTGCTCTGCAGGTGGAAGCGACCGCTGCCATCATCCCACCACTTTTGTGACGCCAGGTTCCGGCAGGTACTGACAACCACATTACTGTTGGATGTGGTGCCGGTAGCTGTCAGGCAGCCGTAAGCCCCATTACGCAGTTGGACAAAGTCCGTGTTATCAACATACCAGCGCTGATTGGCACCGCCGCCAGCCTGCCACATGCCGACCTGCCAGACGCCACCTTTGTAGTCATCCGCCACATATTGGGGGTGCTCTTTCAGGCGGAGCTGGCTGCCATTGAACTCCCACTTCTGGTAGCTGCTGTCGCTGCAGCGGGTCAGGTAGAACCAGCCATTATTCCAGGGCTGGCCGGTTGCACAGTAGTCTTCGTTCAGCTTGGTGTGCAGTCGCCCCTGGGCATCCTTGTACCAGAACTGATCGTCATAACTGCCACAGTACCAATGCTCGATGTTGGCACCTTCATTGGCACCCCGGGCCACCAGACAGTGACCATCGCCGTTGTGGATGCGCATGTACTGTTTGTCACTACCATCCAGCGAACCAACGTAGCTGACGAGTAACTGCAGATCAGGATCTGTCAGGCCTGCAGTATTACCATGGCCGCTGCGGAAAACATCAAGCAGCGTTTCAGCCTGGCCATTATGGAAATAAGGTGCAGTGTTGTGAACGCCCAGCAAGGTTGGGGTTTCAAAACCAACACCTGCCAGCGGCTGGCTGATGCCCTGTCCGGAAGAGGGCTGAATGGTGCCCACATCGTGACGCTGGCCATCTGTGAAGATTGAACCACTGTGACAAGACGCACAGTTCAGCGTATCAAACACCAGTTTACCTAGCAGTGCATCGTCAGTCAGGCCGCCACTGGCTTTGCGCTGGCCACTACGGGGGTACTCCTCCAGAGAGGCAACATAAGCTGCCAGGGCATCCAGTTCGGTATTACGACCGGCCTTAGGTGCGCCCAGAGGGTTAGCCGTTGCGGCGAATTCCGCATCACTCAGGAAACCACTTCCGCCAAAGGTATTGCGGATATCGTTTTCGAAATCCTGGATTTCATCAAAGTTCGCGGTCCAGTGGACATTGCCATGGGCATCACCCATGCGGCCCCGAAGGGAAATGGTGTTTCTCAGGCCTTCACCGCGATCAGTGAAGTCCCAGACAATACCATCCTCGCCGCCGTCATCGTGGCAACTGGCACAGCTGATGTAGCCATCGCGGCTCATGCGCTGATCCCGGGCGTTATAGAAGATCTGTTTGCCCTGAAGCACCTGCGCCGTCAGATTTTCACTACCAACTGTTTTGATTTCCGCCAGTTTCACGGGAGCAAAACCTGTTGATTCAATCACGTCGGTAATGTCATATACGGATACGGTTCTGGAGGTGAAGTTATAGACGAACAACGTTTTGTTATCCGGACCTACAACGACACCCTGAGGTGCTAGTCCACTGTTGTCGATAGCTCCCCGGCTGGCGCTGTTATATGCATCAATGATTTCAACACTATTGGAACCCTGCAGGGCGACAAAGGCATAGTCGCCCATTGCCGTAAAGGCCACGGCACGTGCCGAGTCACGGTCGTTGAAATCAATCTGCTCTTCAAACAGCTCTTTACCCGTTACTGGATCAATGCGTGTCACAATCGTACGAACACTGCTGTCCTGGGTCAGGGCCTGACCATCCCGGTAGGTGCCACGAACAATGTTATCTTTCTTGGACGGTACCCAGAGGCGGTAACCATCCGGTGATATGACGACACTGTGGAGGTAATTGGGAATTCCACGGCTACGGTTTTCAGCATCGACCGTTGTGGTATCCATTACCAGAGGAATACGTCGAGTGACGCTCATTGAGGCAGCGGAAACCTCTGTTACTTCTCCGTTGGTCATGGCTGAACGGAAACGGGTGACATAGACCTGCTACCCATTGCCAGCAATAGCAATCGCTCGAGGATCCTGGTTGACTGCCACGCGGCCAGTGATGGTACCGCTGGCCGTATCGAATCGCACCAGCTCATTAGTTCCCTGCAGCGTGACATAGAGACTGCTGCCATCCGGACTACCGACAATGGCATAAGGTCTGCTGCCGTAGGGGAGGTAGATGTTTTCTACAAGGCGACCGCTGCTGTCCAGCGCTATCAGCCGGTCTTCGCCTTCAACGGTGACCCACAACCGCCCATCGGGTAAGGCCGCAATACTTCTCGGATGCTCGCCCACCCGGACTTCCCAGGCTTTGCCATAGGAAAAGGCATCAATGGCGGTGACGGTGCCATTGTCGGGGTTGATGTTATAGACTTTGTTGCCATCCTGCGTTATGGGGCCACTGTTGACTGGCTGGACCGCCGTCAGCGGACGGGTCACGGTCTTGACGAAGGACGTGGAATAACTGCTGTTGCCATCCGTCACGGTCAGGATGACCTGATAATGGCCGGGTGTTGTCCAGGTGTGGGATACAGAGGCGTTGTTGCCTGAATCTATTATGGTTCCGTCGCCCAGATCCCAACGATATTGGAGATTACTACCACGACCTGTGGCCGCGATTACCGTTGCATCACCCCTTTTGACAGCATTGCTGGCGATAGATTTATCAAGGCTGACTACCATGCGACTGGCAAGGGCGTGGACTTCATCAGCGCTTAACACTCGGTTATAAACCTTAAGATCGTCCAGACTACCAGCCAGTTTGGCGGAGTTTCCGCTGATTTGACCGATGGTATCGAAGCTATAGCCACCACCAAAAATACCGCTGCGTGCTGAGCCTTGACCGCTCAGCTCTCCATCAACATAAATCTTGACGGAACCATTGCCGGCATCACGGGTCATGACGACATGATGCCATTGTCCATCGTTGATGGCAGAGGATGTAGCCACACCGGCATCATTGCCGGCAGAGAGTCGCAGGCGACCATTGCCGTCGATCCAGCCCCAGAAAACATCACCGGTGCCGCCATTCTGATCGCGTCCCATCAGGCTGGGCGCCTGCCAGGGATTGTTATTACCGTTTTGACTGGTTTTCAGGTAGAGGCTAACGGTACCGGTACTGCCCAATACGTTGGACAGCGCAACATCGGTGCGAATGGACTGCTGGCCAGATAAACGAATACCGCCGTTTTCATAATTGACTGTGCCTGAGAGGGAACCGGTATTCCCGCTCCAGATATCATTCAGGTGGCCATCAAAGGTCCAGTGGTAAACCAGTCCCCTGTCATTCTCCTGTCCTGTGGTAAACGTTGACCGGAAGGTTTGCTCAACGGCATTACCGGCATAGTCACGAATACCTCCTGTGGGAATAATCACTTCATACGTGGTATTGGGTGCCAGTGCCTGTTCCGGCGCAAAGTTCACAATACCGAGTTGTGCACTGTAACGTCCGTCAACGGTCGTGCCGTCCAGCGTCCGGACAATAAATGTGTCGCTGTTAACGGTTTCCAGATCAATGCTGTCGGAGAAGCCAATACCAATCCGGGAGGTGAGCGCCTGATTGTCTGCCAGGTGCCTTGGCGACACCTGGCGAATAACCGGTGGCGTGGTATCCGGATCCAGATCATGAACCATAAAGGCATTGCCGGTGCCATGATCATTACCGATAAACACCAGGTTACCGAAAGGGAATACCTGGCCATGATCGGCATTACTGACGTTCAGGCTGCCGCTACCCACATCACGGTAGGCGCCGGTGTTGCTGATATCGACCTTGTGGACACTCTCTTCAGTACCCTGGAAGACGTAATCATCCTGCATGCTGCAGTAAAGCTGCTCATTAATGACCAGCGTATTGTTTTCCAGTACAAAGCGCGCCGGATCGTCCAGGTTATACGTCACCATGCGTGCGCCACTGCCCCGGACGGAAGCAACCACTTTTTCACCATCAAAACAGGTGGCGTAGTAGGTTTGTGGCAGGTCGGGGGTTTTGTCCAACAAGAGAGGATTCAGTGGATCACTGATATCGAGACTGGCAAAACCATCCTGCTGATCCATGGAACTGATTACCAGCTGGTTACCCATGGTGAAGATCGGGCCGACCCTGAAACCGCCCAATTCTGCAGGTGGTACCGGATTGGGGCGGTTGCCCCCTCGATCGGCAATACGAGGATTGGCCGGATCAGTCGCATCCACAATGTAGATACCCTGGTTGGCGACCGAAACATACACATAGGGTGCTTGCCACCAGAGCTGCCAGGCAACGCTGGTGTAATCTCCGGCATTGACCCCGGGCAGTGACAGTTTAGAGACCTGCTGAATATTATCGATATCGGTAAAGTCCCAGAACTCGATGCCGCTGGTGGTCTGGATAGTGATATACCGACGTCCATTCAGGTTGGTTGCGCCGATGGCATGGGCTTCACGAAATTCGCTGGTGCGGCCATTGGGTTCATAAATCCGTTTGGCCAGTTTGATGTTGCGGGGATCGGAGACATCATAGAGCAGAAAGCCACCGGGGCCCCAGCCGCTGTCAGGCGCAAACAGTGTCAGGAAATACCCGTTATGCATGATGCCGACATTGGTGCCGAAGGCTTTTCGAAACGGGTAGGTGGATGGAATACCGTTGTCCCGGTTAATCCATGAAACGGGTTTAAATAGCTCGGATGCATTGTACGAGAGATTGCCGAGACCCGGGCCGCTGCCCCAGGCCAGACCAGGCAGCAGGGCGCTGACCAGCCAGACGAACAGAACATGCCTGCGCATGATGGACTCCAGTTTGTTGTTATTTTTGTTATTGCAAGGGTAATGGTATCAATACTTTCATATATTGACACTATGGTTCTATTTTTGGAGGGGTGTTTCTCCGCAGGAAATAAAAACGTTACTTCATTACATTGAAAAATCTGGTCATCCCCACTAAATCTCCATGCTTTCGTCACGTTAACAGAGCAATGACGAGGCTGTGCTGTATGATCAAATACTGGAAGGGTGCTGTTTGGGCGATTATGCCGACATTGGTGTTTGCCTATGAATTTTCTCTGCCAGAGACCATCTCGGATCAAGCTAAAACCCATATGCAGGCCATGCCTGATCCATTGAAACTGAAACCCAGTCCTGACGCTGATGATATAAAGGGTTGGACTGCCGTTAATGAGGCGCTGGAAGAAAGGTTGCGTCCTGACAATCAGGCCATCATTAAACGCTTTGAACCAACCATTACAGAGAAAATCATTAACTCGGTACCTGTGATAGAAGTTCTTCCCAAGGGCTGGAAAGATAACGGCAAGGTACTGGTTTATGCCCATGGTGGTGGGTATACCCGTTACAATGCCCAGTCGACGTTGATCTGGCAAGAGTTTTCCGGACACTTTTTTACGCTGCCTTGGCAAGTTCCTGTTCATACTTGAAAGGTGCCAGGTAGCCATTAACAGAATGTTTTCTCTGGCGGTTATAGTAAACCTCAA
>MUIA01000232.1 GCA_002084115.1 Oceanospirillales bacterium LUC14_002_19_P2
ACCGGTTGCGGTTGTTTTGCCAAAAGAGGACAGAAGGTAGTCAGAGTACAGCTCAATCAGATCGTGTTTCATACCGGCAATAATGCCGTATTTTCAGTCTTGTGCGTAACTTGAGT
Organism: Oceanospirillales bacterium LUC14_002_19_P2; assembly: GCA_002084115.1. GTDB lineage: Bacteria > Pseudomonadota > Gammaproteobacteria > Pseudomonadales > Endozoicomonadaceae > Kistimonas. Next base: position 117 of record MUIA01000232.1, read on the forward strand.
TATTAAATGAAACAAGAGCTGAGGTGATCCTGACCTCTACGTATCGCCCGTAATCTCAATAAACTGGTTGCCCACCAGCAGCCAGTTCTCTACCAACTCAATCAGCTGTTCAAAAGGAAGGCGCTGTTTGCCTTTCAAAGCACACTCCCAGATTAACAATATTCGCCACTCCAGCTCCTTCAATGCTTGCAAATTCCGACTATCTCTTTGCTTATTTCCAGAAATTTTCTCGCGCCAAAACTCAGGCCTGCTGGATGGCCATTTAAACAGGTGGCAGTCGTGGCCATGCCAGAAACAGCCCTGAATCTGAATCACAGCATGGTATTTGGGAAGGACGATATCAGGTTTTCCGGGAAGGGATTTATCATGAAGCTTAAAGCGAAAGCCCCTATGATGAAGGGCTTTGCGAATTAGAAGTTCAGGCTTGGTGTTCTTCCCACGAATGCCGGACATCATCCGGCTTCTGGTTTCTGATGGAACAATATCCATAAGACTAAACCTTTACTCCTCGTCAGGCACCTTCAGCAGCAAGTTTCTGTTGGATGACTGGTTCACTGAGATGGAGCTTTTGATTCCGGGCTTTACCAGATTCCTTTTTCTTGGCTTCAAGTATCCGGCCCTTCATTAACTCAGCAACGGCAGAGAACACCGGAACAACCACAGAGTTTCCAAACTGTCGGTAAGCTTGAATATCCGAAACAGGGATACGGAACTTATTCTCACCCGGCTGCTCAAAACCCATTAACCGTGCGCACTCCCGAGGAGTCAAACGTCGAGGACGCTGCGCCTGATTCTTGCTATCCCAGAAATCCTTTTCACCAAGGGCCTTGTCCCAGCCACGGTCGATCAGGATTTCTGAACCATCCTTGTGATACCGTGCTGACAAGGTTCTCGCTACTGCAGATGGATTCTCTGGGTCAACCAAGCCGAAACCAAAACCGTTTCCCTTGGCCTGATGCTTTTTAGCATACTCATAGAGATATTCCCAAAGTCTGGGGGTCAGGATGTATTTGTCATCGACCTCCTTATCTAGCAAGTCGGCAAAGGACATACGCTGATCCGGAAACAGTTGATTGATCTCTTTTAGCGTAAAGCCTTCATGTACATTGAGATCCTTACGGAACCCAACCAGAACAATCCGCTCCCGGTGTTGGGGTATAAAGTGCTTCCCATCAATAATTTTTGGATCACGAGAGGACATATCCTCAATATCCGCGACCCAGTAACCCAGTTCATCCAAGGTTTCAGCGATGACTTGAAAGGTTTTTCCCTTGTCATGACTTTTCAGGTTTTTCACATTCTCCAGTACAAATGCAGCAGGTTTTTTCACTTCCAGAATGCGAGCCACATCAAAAAACAGAGTACCCTGAGTTTTACATTCAAAACCATGCGCCCTACCCAGCGCATTCTTCTTGGAAACACCGGCCAGAGAGAATGGCTGACACGGAAAACCGGCTAACATTACATCATGATCTGGCACATGCTGATCAACATATGCGGCAACAGACTCATTAATTTCTGGATAGGTTTCGCTTAATGTGACTTCACGAATATCCTTATTAAAAATATGTCTTTCCGGGTCGCTGTAGTAATTGGCTTTATATGTCTGAACAGAATATTTGTTCCATTCGCTGGTAAATATACACTCACCACCAATCGCCTCGAAGCTTTTGCGAATGCCACCAATACCGGCAAACAAATCAATAAACTGAAACGCTGGCTCTCCTGTTCTTACCGGCTTGGGTGGTAACAGGCCTGCCAGTGCATGTCTCTGGACATCATCCAGGCTGGGGCCCTTTTCCAATGTTAGCCATTTGGTGATTTCTGAATGGTGCTTGCCCAGCTCTTCTGCTACGTGCTTCTTACCCCAAATTTCTACGGTCTTGTCTAACAACTGTTTGTTGCTTAAATTCATGTAACTGGCAATCTCGCTGGGTATTTTATGCGATTTAGAGTCACATAAATGACCCAGACACTCAAGTGGTAGTTCCCGAGAAAGACAAAACCTGATAGTGCTAAAACACAGGAGGCCAAATATCAAAACTCGACAGAAGATGTGTGAAAAACGTGGAGAAGCCCGCATTGGCACAGCGTTATATTACAATCAAAACCCAAAAAAGAAGTACTATAGTCTGGCATTTCAACTTTAACCAGATTATTTCTCTAAACCTCCGAATCATAAAAAGGCAGATCCGGGATCTCTCGCTTAATTTCCCCCGCCTCAACAAAAACTTTTTTCCCAATATCCACAGAATGTCCTTTAACCAAGATAATACTTGACGAACGTAACAGGACAGAGCTGGTACCATCACTATTATGCTCAACTATCGTACCTACAAATCCAGCAGGTGATGCCAACAAGCCTGTAAATCGTTTCCATATACTGATTGATGCCATCAGTAATGTCGCTCCAATCCAACCCTCTGTATGACTTTACTTTGTACACCACCTGTAAAAATAATGGCTATGGACAGGCAGAGTCCATACCACACATCACCAGTCTCAATAACCTCAACCAATCGTCCTGGCAAAATCAGTCCCGGAGCCTCTCCTGTAAGCATTAGCGGTATTTCCAGTGTTACGACTGCCTGATTGCCACCTTTGGCCAGTTCATTCCTTCCACGCTCCGTATTCAGGCCAACATCCACAAGCCAATCATCGTAACTATCCGGAGCTGGGTCATTACCTGCAGTTCCTTGGCGCCTCACATTCACCGAAACACCTGCATGAATCCCTGACACATAAACAGCATTGTACTGAGGCTCCGGTTTCCATTGGGCCGACATGCTTATCACCATGCTCTCAGGAATTATGTGGTGTGTAATCGCGGTACCTTGCTGCCAGTCCCATGGGCTTTGCGGATAGCGAGGCTGGATAGTAAGTGAATCATCATCGGCAGATGGAATAACAACAGCACCGGCAGTAGTTGCTATACGCGCAATGACCTGCATGGGCGTCTGTTCATGGTATGAAAAGGTGTTTTCCGGAAAGGTCCAGTCAGGTGTGATGAAGTCGCCCTCGTTCGGCCAATCCAGAGTAAAACCCGTGTTCTCAAGTTGCTGGGTTACTACCTGCTTGGCATTAATGGGTGAATTCTCACTGTTGGAACGAAGAGGCGCGTAAGGTGCTGCCAGCAACTTCGTTATGCTCTCGCCATGAATCCGGTAGCGCTCCCGGTTGAAACTACGGTTGGCCTCATAGCGCTCAACCATAAACACCCAGCGCCAGCCGTTAATCGTGACTTCGATATCCTTCGGGCCGTTCTGATCTGGCGCTACACGGTTAAGACTGGCGCGATTATTGATCTGTGCTGACAGCTGCCAGGTGAAACTGTCGATATCCAGTTCAATGGCCAGCTCGGTGACATCCAGTGGCTGCTGATCCAGCAGCGTGACAACACTGATGGTGTTCATGATAAGCCAGGTATCCTTGTCCGCAGGTCGTTCAGGCGTGGAGGGATCAGTAGGGTCGGTTGGATCTGTGGGATCAACAGGATCAATATTGGCCACAAATCGGATACTGTAATCCGCATCGCGCCTTTGCTGGCTCTGCCCTGCTCCCCATGGCAACTGCCAGGCAGGATTGTACTGTTTTGCCAAAATCCACTGAGACAGGATGCTGCTATTACGCGGCCTGCTCGCCTTTGATGTGACTGTTGAGCCAAACGTAAACCAGATGGATTCATTATGGGCTGGCGTGTAGCGTGTACCCTGAAACACAAATGCCAGGCGAGCCGGCTCTGGTATATAGGTCTTCGGTTCGATTTCCCCTGACAAGTGCTCCTGCACCCGATACCAGCCATCGCCATGTCGCTTATCCTTACCTGGCGGATTCCCCCACCATATGCCGCTGCTGATCTCATTTGCGGTAACGCTGTCATCCCAACCTGCGCAGGTAGGCACGGCATCTTTAGCTGGCACATCTCCCCAGAAGCCTATAGCAACAGACTCACAACGATGGCCATGTGCCCATGCCAGAACGGAATCTGTTTCTTTGCACGGGATCCTTCCCCAAAGTGAGTGCAACTCAGGTTCAAGCTTTTTACTTGCCACGCATTGTCGAAGCTGTACAAAGCTTTCTGTCTGATCGGCAGGACGCCAACCAATATCTGTGTCCTGTTGTTTATCAACTGCAGGTTCCCAGCGTACCTGCCATTGCCGTGTGATTGATGGCACCACCGGCCAGCTGACGGGGGGTGGTTGTAGCAGCTCACCGAATGCGACATCCGGTGAAATATTGGCCCCATCAGGTGCTGAATAATCATGGCTACCCTCCAGTATCAGGTTTGATGAATCCGGAATGTAATCAGCCATCGCCAGAGCTGTTTCTTACGGCCGGGAGTAAAGGTCCATGGACTATGGTCTGATAGAAAGGACGCGCTTTGAAGACTGCAGTTCCCACCAATCCGGTATTGGTGCTGCCGTTATCCACCCACCATTCCGGCTCAGATGAGCCTGATATCCCTTCCTCCAGACACTCGTAGACGAAGCCTGCAAACCTTCCTGTCGTGGGATGAACCACATCGCTCGTAATGTAACGGGTGTTTGGCTGCCAGGTATCACCATACTCATCAATGGCAAGCACAAGTACCGGCTCGCCAAAGCCGTTCAGGTCAATCTCGAAACTGCCATCTGTTCCACTCTGACCGCTCGCGATAATTGTACGCTCCGGCAATTGCCCCTGCCGTTGTTGCACGCGGTATGAGACGACCACGATCTCTTTATCTGCCGGTTCACCGTTCAACGACACTGTGCCACTGACAAAGGTCTGCGCCGCATCCGCTGATGGAACATCAAGCACCACATTGGCGGCAGCCGGTGCGCCATACCCGCCCTGTACTGACAACACCAGTGCGTTCGGGTTTGGAATGTAACTGCCCATCAGCCAAGAATCCTTTTCGGCGTGACCGGTCCGTGCAATATGGGTTGGCGGAGTTTATGGGCTTCAAAGATGGCGGTACCGCTGGCCAGCTGGTCTGTCGGCCATGGCTCGGCAGGAAGAGCGGCGTCCGTCGTACCGGCCTGAATACAGATATAGCGATAGCCGTTGGGTGTTTGGGGATGGGTAATCGCACCAATACCGTAAGCCGTATCAGCTTTCAGCAGGCTACCGTACTCATCAAAGGCATACACCAGAATCCCATCGGTGTAGGGGCTGGTGACCAGCTCAAAGCTGCCATCGCCTGCGCTGTCGAGCTGTGCGATCAGTTCATGGCGCTGCATGGTCACCGCCCGCACTGTTCTCGGTACAGGGCTGCCGTCGACTAATGTGGTACCCAGCACATGGGTATAGCGACTGTAATCACCGGTTTGGGGGATCAGAGATGGAACACTTCCTGCCGTCAGATTCCAGAGGGCAGGATCCAGGTTTACGTATTCCGCCGGATCATAGATATCGCTGATCAGGACGCCATCGCTGTTGTTGGGATCACGGTTCATGGCCACATAACAGCCGCTGGTATCGAAACCGCCCTGGTTAGCGATGTGCTTGAGCGTTGCCAGACCACTGAGCACGACGTTCTGGTAAACCGGTTGTCCCTGTGGCCAATCACGGGACAGGTAAACATCACTGTTATGCTGCCAGTGAATCCGCACATTCTGCAGTACCGCCCCGTTGTAGCAAGTCTGGTGCAGCCCGGTGGTAAGACCGCTGGCAATGTAGAACTCAATATTGCGAATATCGCCACTGCCCCAGAAGTGCCAGTAATTACCACAGGTCATGTTGATGACCTTGTGGCCCTTACCTTCCAGATGGAAACTGCCGCCACTGTCGTTTTGGCTAAGATAGCGCCCCTCCATGTCCAGATCAGTGGTCAACTCGTAGTAATAGTTCTCCGAATGATGCCAGACAGCCTCAAAGTCCTCCGGTGTCTGGATCAGGAAAGGATTGATCTGACTGCCGTTGCCGATTGCGAGCGTTGCCATCAGTCTGCATCCCCCCGAATCTGGAGGGTGAAACGGTCATCGTCCATAGTGCCTTGTCCTGATAAAACGGTTCGCACCAGCCAACAGGGAGCCAATGCGCCGGTGGTGTTAAAGCGCAGCACATTAACGCTACTCCAGCCGGTGCCCCAGCCATCAAAGCGGATAATGAAATACGGGACATGGGTTTCCGGGTTCAGGGGTGCGCAATCGCTGCTGGTAGAACCAGTGGCGATAATGCCAAGGTTTTCCTCGACGACCTGAAAGGTACTGCTGCTGGTGAAGATGATCGCCCAGCGTCCATCTACCGCACCTTTGTTGCTGACCTCGATGGGATAGTTGATCAGGTTGTACTGCGCCGTGGTGTCGTCCCCGATGCGATGATTGCTCCAGTTGGGCTCACCACTGTCCCAGGTGCGCTGAGTAAACTCGTCGTGTACCCGGGATTGAAGATCACCATAGACGACGGCGCTGCTGACCAGTGTTTCATCTGCCGGAAAATCCCACGCTAATGGAGTGGCCAGACTGAGATCACCACTGATCTGCACATCGCTGACCAACGCCATCTGCTCAATACGATCATGGATGGTGAGCGTACCGGCCAGATCGTTTACAAAGGTGACGGTGCCTGTTTCCAGATCTACAGCGTAATCCGCACTGTTGATGGGCGTACCGGAGTCGCCCGTTACCGTGATTTCAGCCTGATGGTCCCGACTTAACGCGACTGTTTGCCCGGCCGTAGGTGAGCTGACCGTGGTGGTACCGGTATGGGCCATCACCACCACATCACCGGGACGATAAATGGGTACCCGGCCATCAGCCGGCAGACGTACCGGATCCAGCCCAATCAGTTCGCTATCCAACGGGATACTGGTCAGCACCACACTGTTGAAACGGATGGACTGCGGAATGACATGGATGGGATTGACACCATCGTTAAATTCCACCTGACACCAGCCACTCTGGTAATCGATATAACCCAGCATCTCCGGACTGCTGATCAAGCCGTTGTTGTCCGCCTGGGTACTGATGGTGGCTCCGGTATCGGCACGCAGGGCACTGAGTTGCAAACTGGCGCTGCGGATCGGTGCGCCGGGGGTGCGAAAGGCGACCCTGTCAGTCTGATAACCCGCCGCCGTTGTAGCAGAGGCAACCAGGTTCACCGATGGACTGGCACCATTCGGCCATTGGCTGAGGGTCACCTGTGCGCCAGTGTAATCAATGCTGCCGACGATGGTGCCCGCATTGGTGGCGGTGGAAAGATTCCTGATAATGGAGCCATCCCGGTCCTGATAGAACGCCCCGCCAAACTCAAACATCACGGAGCCCGGCACCAAAGGTTCTGATGTATTGGGCAACAGACGGATAACCAGATCCGGCACGGTGACACTTTCGGTTTCGGGCAGATGAGACAGAGCGTTCTCTTGGGCCACCACTGACATAGTATTGCCCTGGTAAGTTTCCGTCAGTGTGGTGGTGTCAGACTCAATACGCTGTCGGGTATAGACCTTACCAGCGACCTCGAAATCATAGGCGTTGATCTTGTAGGTTTGATAGCTGTAGTTCTGTTCGGCCTCAATGGAGAACTCACCGGTGGCATAGTTGATGGAACCTGCCCGGCCATTCCATCCGCCGGTACTGTCATCGGATGCGGTATGGGTGACGTTGTAAACCCGGTCATAGATCTCGATGGGCTTCGTGTTTGTACCTTTCCAGGCACTGGGAACCTCTCCAACTCGCTCACAGGTAAAGGTCAGTTTTACACTGCCCGGAAGCAGAGGCGCACCGGGGATAGTGCCGGTAGCCGTACCACTGCCGTCCACCTCAACCGTAACCGGACTGGTGATCTGGTTCCCCTGCTCATAGCTGACCGTGATGGCAGTACCGGCATCAGGCAACGTATCCGGTACAAAGGCCAGTTCACCCGATGCATAAATCAGGCTGCCGGTACCATCGCCAGACAGAATCGCTGCTCCGTTGTCCGAGAGTGTTTTGCTCTGGCCACCGCTGATATAAGTTATGGTGACGCTGCCCGGCTTGATTCCCGAGTGT
>MUIA01000285.1 GCA_002084115.1 Oceanospirillales bacterium LUC14_002_19_P2
TGTGCCTTGAATTCCGGGGCATGCCGTTTTCTTTTTGCTGCCATGACTCCCTCCTGAGGGTCATATTGCAACCAGAAAACTTAACTTAGCTGACTGTCCAGTTTTTGGGGTCCACTATACTGCGGGCATCATTCGAGCAGCTAAGGTTATTCGTTACTGCGTAACTTGAGTAATTTAATTTTGATTTTTTATATATTGAGCATTAGTATCTTAATTTACTGAATAATCAATATTTTTTACTATAAAAATGAAAATGAGCTAAACAATAGCAACTGCGCTTTATTGATCTGCATCAACTCGCAACATCCAGTATCGATTTAAAGTGAATCAACAAGAAATAGAAAAATTAACTGGAGGGAGATCAGAGTATGAATGAATTCGTAATGGTAAGCGGCTGGTTTTGCATAGGTTCCATCGGCGCCATCCTTGCAGCTGGCTTTTTGGCTGGCGGGCTACTGGCCTTTCTCGATAGTCGTATCACCAGAAGTGATGGCCATTAATTCCCGATCTCCCCTATAAAAAATGCCAGCGTTTAAGCTGGCATTTTTATGCGCAGGGTAAATCTACTCTCAGAGCAGAATGTTTCTGATATCTGAGAGCAACTGACCCAGCAACGCAGTAAAGCGCGCCGCTTCAGCGCCATTAATCGCTCGATGATCATAGGAGAGCGACAATGGCAGCATCAGGCGAGGTGAAAACTCCGAACCATTCCACTTCGGCTTGATCTCCGCCTTGGAGATACCCAGGATCGCCACTTCAGGCGCATTCACGATGGGCGTAAACGCGGTACCACCAACAGAACCGAGGCTGGAGATGGTGAAACAGCCACCTTGCATCTCATCCGGCTTGAGCTGCTTGTTTCTGGCCTTTTCAGCCAGAGCTACACACTCATCAGCCAGCTCCCACAACCCTTTCTTGTCGACATCCTTGATGACCGGTACCAGCAGACCATCCGGCGTATCCACTGCCACACCGATGTTGACGTATTTCTTGTAGATAATACGATCCACTTCCGGTGACAGAGACGCGCAGAACTGCGGCATTTCCTTCAACGCATATGCACAAGCCTTCAGCATGAACGGCAGCGGTGTCAGCTTGCTGCCACGGGCCTGGGCTGCAGCCTTTTGGCTCTTTCGGAAATCTTCCAGCTCAGTAATGTCCGACTCATCAAACTGGGTCACATGGGGAACGTTCAGCCAGCTGCGCTGGAAGTTCTTCGCGGCAATCTGACGCAGACGGGTCAGCTCTTTCTCTTCGACTTCACCCCACTTGCTGAAGTCTACTGCTGGCATCTGGGGAATACCCAAGCCACCGGACACCTGGGCAGACTTGGGCTCGCTCAGTTTAGCCTTCACGTAATTCTGAACATCTTCTTTCAGAATACGGCTGCGCGGGCCAGAGCCACGGACCAGCGACAGGTCTACACCAAATTCACGGGCAATCTTACGAACCGCAGGACCTGCGTGAACGCTCTTATTGGCCTGCTCCAGTTCACGACTAGATTCAGCCGCCTTCTGAGGCTGAGCAGCTGCAGGCGCTTCAGGCTGGCTGGCTGCAACCGGCTTATCAGCCACAGGCGCCTGTGAAGGAGCTGCAGTTTGAGGAGCGGGCGCAGCACCTGCGACTTCCATCATGATAATCAGGTCGCCCTGACTGAGGATGTCGCCTTCCTTCACTTTGACTTCTGTGACCACGCCACTGAAAGGCGATGGCACTTCCATGGTTGCCTTGTCAGATTCCAGCGTGACCAGCGTATCTTCTTCGCTGATCTCGTCGCCCGGCTTCACCGATACTTCGATAACCGGCACATTGTCGGAACCGATATCCGGTACCCGCACTTCCTTGATAACACTCGCAGCGGGAGCTGCCGGTGCCGCTTCAGGCGCTGGCGCCGCAACAGGTGTTTCAGCAGCCGGTGCAGAAGCTTCGGGAGTTTCTGCAGGCGCAGCGGCAGCACCGTCTTCCGCGGCCATTTTCAGCAGGTCATCGCCTTCAGAGACCTTGTCGCCCACTTTCAGCAGGACTTCGACAATACGGCCATTACGCGGTGCAGGCACTTCCATGGTTGCCTTGTCAGACTCAAGCACAATCAGAGAATCTTCGGCCTCAACCTGATCGCCCGCCCCGACACACACTTCGATGACTTCTGCGCCATCGCTGCCAATGTCCGGTACCTTGATGATTTCGTCAGTCATTCGTTCACCTTAGGATCTGGAACCGGGTAGCGGTTTTGACTCCGCCGCCACCCCGGGTTACAGAGCGTTAGCAATACAGGGGATTGTTCTTTTCCGGATCGATGCCGAATTTCTTCATGGCATCCACCACCACACTGGCTTCAATCTCACCGTCCTTCATCAGGCCAGACAGCGCTGCAACCGTGATGTAGTAACAGTCAACTTCGAAGAAGCTGCGCAGGTTCTCACGGGTATCGGAGCGACCGAAACCGTCAGTACCCAGGGCGACAAACGTGCGCGGTACAAAGTCACGGACCTGGTCGGCATACAACTTCATGTAGTCAGTCGCGGCAATGACAGGCCCCTTCCGACCGGACAGCTGCATCTCAACCCAGGAGACACGCTTCTCAGCAGTCGGGTTCAGCATGTTCCAGCGCGCAGCATCCAGACCATCACGACGCAGCTCGTTGAAGCTGGTAGCACTCCAGATATCGGATTCCACCCCGAAGTCATTACGCAGAATCTCGGCCGCTGCACGCACTTCCTCCAGAATGGAGCCACAACCCATCAGCTGAACCTTGGGCTTGTCGTTGCAAAAGTTCTCTTCGAAGCAGTACAGACCCTTGATGATGCCTTCGATCACATCGTCGCCTTCAGGCATCGCCGGCTGGACGTAGTTTTCATTCAGGGTAGTCAGGTAATAGAAGACATTTTCCTGATCTTCAACCATACGGCGCAGACCGTCCTGAATGATGACCGCCAGTTCATAGCCATAGGTCGGGTCATAGCTCACGCAGTTCGGGATGGTGGATGCCAGGATATGGCTGTGACCGTCCTGATGCTGCAGACCTTCACCATTCAGCGTGGTACGGCCGGAAGTCGCGCCGACTAGGAAACCACGGGCCTGCATGTCGCCGGATGCCCAAGCCAGGTCACCGGTACGCTGGAAACCGAACATGGAGTAGAACACATAGAACGGAATCATCGGCACGTCGTTGTTGCTGTAAGAGGTTGCAGCAGCGATCCAGGCCGCGTGGGCGCCGGCTTCGTTGATACCCTCTTCCAGAATCTGGCCAGACTTGGATTCCTTGTAGAACATAACCTGGTCAGAATCCTGCGGCTCATACTTCTGACCTTCGGCAGAGTAGATGCCCAGCTGACGGAACATACCTTCCATACCGAAGGTACGGGCTTCGTCAGGCACAATCGGCACAACGTGCTTGCCGAGGGTCTTGTCCTTAGTCAGGACGCCCAGAATTCGAGTCAACGCCATGGTTGTGGAAATCTGACGTTCGCCGCTGCCCTTGGTGACCGCTTCAAAGGCCTTCAGCTCAGGCACAGGCAAAGCAACGCTGGTCTTCGGACGACGCTGCGGGATGAAACCGCCCAGCTTCTCACGACGCTTGCGCATGTAAACCATCTCCGGGCTCTCCGGATCAGGCTTGTAGTAAGGCACATTTTCCAGCTCATCATCACGGATCGGCAAATCGAAACGGTCACGGAAATGCTTGAGGTCTTCAATCGGCAGCTTCTTGACCGAGTGGCTGACGTTGGCAGATTCTGCACTGGAACCGGTACCGTAGCCTTTAACAGTCTTGGCCAGGATAACGGTCGGCTGACCGGTGTGATTCACTGCGGCATGGTAAGCAGCAAACACCTTGTACGGATCATGGCCACCACGGTTCAAACGCCAGATGTCTTCATCAGACAAGTGCTCAACCAGCTTCAGGGCTTCCGGATCACGACCGAAGAAGTTCTCACGGGTCCAAGCACCGCCCTTGGCCTTGCAGTTCTGGTAGTCGCCATCCACGGCTTCATCCATGATCTGCTGCATAGAGCCATTCTTGTCATTGGCAAACACCGGATCCCAGTGACGGCCCCAGACGACCTTGATCACGTTCCAGCCGGCACCACGGAAGACGCCTTCCAGTTCCTGAATGATCTTGCCATTACCACGAACCGGGCCATCCAGACGCTGTAGGTTACAGTTAACCACAAAGACCAGGTTATCCAGCTTTTCACGGCCAGCCAGGGAGATCGCACCCAGGGATTCCGGCTCGTCCATCTCACCATCACCCAGGAATGCCCAAACCTTACGGTTCTGTTCCGGCATCATGTTGCGGTTGATCAGGTACTTCATGAAGTGCGCTTGGTAGATTGCCTGCAGCGGACCAAGCCCCATGGAAACCGTGGGGAACTGCCAGAACTCAGGCATCAGCCAGGGGTGCGGATAGGAAGAAAGACCCTTGCCGCTCACTTCGGAACGGAAGTTGTCCAGTTGTTCTTCTGTCAGACGGCCTTCCATGAAGGCACGGGAATAGATACCCGGTGCTACGTGGCCCTGGTAGTACACCAGATCGCCTTCACGGTCATTTTCCGGACCGTGGAAGAAGTAGTTGTAACCGATGTCGTACAGCGTGGCGCTGGACGCAAAAGAAGAGATGTGACCACCCAGGTCACCGCCGCGCTTGCTGGCGCGCATAACCATGGCCAGTGCATTCCAGCGAACCACGGAACGGATACGACGCTCCATGAACAGGTCGCCTGGCATCCGGGCTTCCTTGGCGGAAGGAATGGTGTTGCGGTAGGGGGTCGTGATCGCGTAGGGAAGCTGGGTTCCCTTGCGGCTGGCGTGCTGGGCCAGACGGGTCAGCAGAAAATGCGCCCGGTCTTCGCCTTCTTTTTCAAGCACGGATTCGAGAGCATCCAGCCACTCCTGGGTCTCCATCGGATCAATATCGCGCTGCATTGCTATGCTCCAAGCCCTGAGGGGAGGCGGAAAAATGCAACGGAATCCATCGCACCCAGCCGCCTGATGTTCAAATTATAGTCTTGAGCCCGCTGACGACACGCTGCGGCATGTCATGACAACTTCTGGAATCAACAAGTAAAGCCTGCGGATTCAGACTCAAATAATTTTGTAGTTTTACTACATTTTTTGTAGGTTTGACAATCCTAATCGACCCTTTCATGTAGTAAAGCTACATTTAATGACAGACAATCCCACGATCGAACAACCGACTGAACAAGCCCTCACGCACAGGCAAAAAATCCGATACTATCGTGACGTCGCCTACCGGTAGGACAGAGGGCTCCATGATTGCCGCCATACCTGAACATATCCGACAGTCACTTCAATGCCGTCGGCAGCAGTTTGCAGAGATTGATGCCGATAGCCGGCAATTTCTTGAGAATCTGGATCAAACCACCCAGGAACAGCTGGATACCTGCTGGGGCGGCAGTGATTATGCCGCAGACCTCTGCCAGCGAAAGCCGGACATGTTCAAAACACTGGTCAACAATGGCCAATTAACACAAACACTGTCAAAAAATGCGATTCAGCAATCATTAGACGACAAGCTGTCTACCGTTACCACAGAAGAAGAACTGGCTGCCGCCCTGAGGCAATTTCGTCACAACCATCAACTTCGTATTATCTGGCGCGATCTGAACCGACTGGCGGATTTATCAGAAACCACATCAGACCTCTCCAACCTTGCAGACTGCTGCATCGACAGCGCCTGCAAATGGCTCTACAACCGGCTTTGCGAATCACTCGGAACGCCCTATGGCAGATCGACTCCCGAGTCTGAACCTGTACCCCAGAAAATGGTGATTTTAGGTATGGGTAAGCTGGGCGCGGGCGAACTCAACCTCTCGTCTGATATTGACCTGATCTTCTGCTATCCCAATAAAGGTGAAACCCAGGGCGCTGCGCTCAGCCTGGATAATCAGGAATTCTTTGTCAGGCTTGGCCAAAAATTGATTACAGCGCTGGATGCCAAAACTGTTGATGGCTTTGCCTTCCGCATCGATATGCGGCTTCGTCCCTACGGTCAAAGCGGCGCACTGGTACTGAGCTTTGCCGCCATGGAACAGTACTATCAGGATCAAGGGCGGGACTGGGAACGATACGCCATGATCAAGGCTCGGGTAGTAGCGGGTGATATCCCTCGAGGCGAAGAACTGCTCAAAACCCTGAGGCCTTTTGTCTATCGTCGCTATATCGATTTTGGCGCCATTGACGCTCTGCGGGACATGAAACTACTGATTCATCGTGAAGTCTCGCGCCGAAACATGCAGAGCAATATCAAGCTGGGGCCTGGCGGCATTCGGGAAATTGAGTTTATTGTACAGAGCTTCCAGCTGATCCATGGCGGGCGGGAGCGCCGACTACAGGAGCGTTCGCTATTAAACATTCTGTCGTCACTGGAATCATTGGGGTATATGCCTCAAACAGCCTGCCACGAGCTCAGAGAAGCCTACCGTTTCCTCAGAAATACCGAACACGCGCTACAGGCCGTGGCTGACCGGCAGACGCAGACTCTGCCTGCCTCCGAACAGGAATATGATCGCCTGGCCTGGATCATGGGCTACAACGACCAGCAATCATTCCAGGAAGCACTGGATCATCACCGTGAAAGGGTGACTTACCATTTTGAACAAGTGATTCGAGATCCGGACACACCGCAATCGGCTCATGAGGAATCCGGCCATGACTGGGAAGTCCTCTGGTCTGCCCGACGTCAGCCTGAAGAAGTTGAGCTGCTGCAGCGTCATGGTTTTACCGATCCGGAAACAGCACACCGGCGCCTTCTGGATCTCCGTGACAGCAAGGTACTCAAAACCGTTCGACGCCAAAGCGCGGATCGCATCCGCCAATTCATACCCGCCTTGTTGCAAACTGTCAGCAATGCAGAGGATCCCGATCAGGCTCTAAACCGGGTTCTGCCGATTATTGAATCGGTACTGCGCCGTACGGCCTACCTGGTACTATTGATTGAAAATCCGCATGCATTGGAACATCTGGTCAGGCTCTGTGCCGCCAGTCCCTGGATCAGTGAACAGGTCGCCCGCCATCCGGTATTACTCGATGAATTCCTGAATCTTGGCAGCCTCTATACGCCCCCGAACCAGGAAGCCCTTCAGGACGAACTTCGTCAGCAACTATCCCATATTCCGGAAGAAGACCTGGAATCCCAAATGGAAGCGCTGCGCTACTTCAAAATGGCCCACGTACTTCGCCTGGCGGCGGCCCAGGTCGCTGGCTCCATGCCATTGATGAAAGAGAGTGATTACCTGACCTGGATTGCTGAAGCCATTCTAAAAGAAGTCCTGGGTATCGCCTGGAACCAGTTGACAGTTCGCTACGGCCACCCCATGGAAACACCCGACAAACCCTGCAACCCGGGCTTCATCATCCTGGGTTATGGCAAATTGGGCGGCATTGAACTGGGGCCGGGATCTGACCTTGACCTTGTCTTCATCCATAACGGTGGCGCCAACCTGAGCACCAACGGTGAGCGGGAAATCGACAACAACCTGTTCTTCACCCGCCTGGGTCAACGAATTGTCCACATATTATCCACAGCCACAGCCTCCGGCCAGCTGTACGATGTGGATATGCGTTTGCGCCCCTCAGGCAACTCAGGCCTGCTGGTTTCATCACTCCCCGCGTTTGAGAAGTACCAGGAAAATGAAGCCTGGACCTGGGAGCATCAGGCACTGGTCAGAGCCCGTGTCATTGACGGCTGCCTCGAACTGGCTTCACGCTTTGAACAGATTCGCGCAACCACCCTCGGCGAATGTCGCGACCTGGAAGAATTACGCAAAGACGTTCTCGATATGCGCAAAAAAATGCGGGACAACCTGGGCACCAAGGAAACCGGAGCAGGCACCAAGCCTGACACTTGGAATGAAAACCACCTGTTCCACCTGAAACAGGATGTCGGTGGCATTGTCGATATTGAGTTCATCACCCAATACGCAGTACTTGCCTGGTCTCACGATCATCCGGCTCTACTGAAATGGAGTGACAACATCCGTATTCTGGAAGAACTGGAACAAGCCAACCTGCTTCCAGCAGAGGAATGTCAGCAACTCCGAGACATCTACCAGCGCTTCCGAAAAACTCTTCACCTGCGGGCCCTGCAAAACCTACGCAGCAGTATTTCGGCGGATCAGTTTCAGAAGGAGCGCGGCGTCGTTATCACCATCTGGGATCAGCTGCTGCAAACAAAAACACTCGCTGACAACCGCTCTGGCTAAACGATAAAACCACTGTCGTTATGCCATGGAATATGATGGAATACGGAAAACCGCAAGGCACCGCCCGGACACGATCCGGGCGGTTTTTGCTGAGAAAGCCCTTTTTTACATTATAACTTATTGTTTTTAAAAGATTTTTTATAAAAATAAACGACACCAAAAGCACAATTAACCACCCAATAAAATCAATAACTTACGCGGTTTTTTTAACACTACAAACCCCGACATACGACAACCGGCAAGTGTTTTTAGGCCCAATTTTCAGGCTCAATATCCCTCATTGTGACCCCCGGCAAACGACCTTTGATCTCGGTCGCTCGGGCATGAAGTTGGGCCGAGCGGATCGCCCTGGCAGGCAGCATATCGTTGTAGATCGACTCAAGCTGTTCGCGGGTCAGAGCCACCACTGAATTATCAGCCATAGTCCAATCCAGAGTGCCGGAGGGCGCAATGGTGTCAAAGACCTGAAGGGCATTAACCATCCGTATCTCGGATTTAGGGTCGCAATCCACCAGATACCCCCCAACCTGAATAGGGGCAATCTCCATCCGGTCACGGGCAGCGTTAATGTCACCCCTGTCTGCCTGCTGCTGGGCAAGGGCATCATACGGCTGTAACGATGGCATCGAACTCTACCTCCCGATATGGAAAATTAACGAACATAAAACGGAAGGTACCCTCGGTAACAGACAGCCACTCGATATACCCATCATCGACCACACCATCAAAACCCGGACAAATGCCCCTTGTCCCCACAGGGATGCCCTCGACACGCAACACTTGACCTGTGCCGAGCTGCTGATCTTCCGTGACGCTGACCCCCATCACGGGACGATCTGCTATTGCCCCGTCTTTGATGTACTGGGTAGCCCCGTCAACCTCCGCCACCATCACATCGTTCTCATCCGTGGCCTGAGCAGCCAATGAGTTAAGGTCAGGCCCCTGCATCGTATATTCGATCCGACCTGATGTTTTGCTAAAGACAATTCCTTTTATCATCGCTTCCACACCGATACAGTTATGTTCCCATGGATATGAAACCAACCCGTTGCGTACTTAGTAAGCCATACCCAATCACCGTCTCTATCCACCTTTACTTGATAAGTGTAATTCCTCTTGGGGAGCAGCAGCCTATACGCCGTAGGCCCCGTGATCTGTCCCACCCATCGCACTGGAATCGGTAAAACCGAGCTGGTTATTGATACAACACCCCCGGCTTCCTCCACACCATCCACATAGAAATAACGCGACCAAGGATCAGTACCAGCCCCTTTATTTGAGTGACTATCACGCTGCACGTTTGGTTGAAGCAAGCATTGCATCTCAACCATATAGGTGCCCCCCAGATCAGGGATATTGAATGTGATATCCCGCGAACCATTTGCACCAAATACAAAATGGCTGGACACCGCACCGTCACGGATATTTATTTCAGACAAGGCGTCCACATTGTCCGAGGCAAACGTACCACTGAAGGTCCCTCTACCCGCGACCATGTGGCCACGAATCTTGGCCCCTGCATCCCATACGTCGATCCTGCTAGACATTATCGCTCCCTGTCAGACGTAGGTACTTCACCAATATCCAGCTCTTTGTACTTGTCCCCGCCGAACCACTTACGATCTGGACTGTATGTGTGCCAGGGTTTACCTGAAACAATTCACTGTATGAAAACAGCGGTTTGTTCACATGGCTGGATAACCGCATAGGGCGATTCCCCCCATTAAACCGTAACTGCCCCGCCAAATGTCCGTAAGCATCGACCTGAATCACTACATCACTGTCTGTGACCGGGCACACTATCTGGTTTATCACCCCACCGGAATTGACATACTTGCTCGCCTGATAGCTATACAGGATGTATGACACTTGCCCGTGCTGTATGTTGATTGTATCCACAGCATCTATGGCGTCAGCGGTTAATTTAAAGCGAGCCTCACCATTGGCCCCCACCAATTCCCCCCTGAACAAAACATCCCCAAGCTCGACGTAACTCATTTTTTTATGAAGTCAATTTTGGTCAGTACCCCATAGAATACGGGATAGACGTTAGTCGAAATATCCTCCCACTTATACTGCAACTGGAAGGTGTTATAACCCGGTGTGGCATACCCTGATGCACTATGAAACAACAGCTTCTCGTAGTTATAGAAATACCCAAAAGTTACGGTGCTAGGCATCTGATAAATAACCTGCCCATTTAGCACCAGCCTGAACCGAGTAGGGAAATTGTCGTTATCTCTTTTTGTGTCATCAATCCGGTACTGGTTGAAGATGTTCACAAAACCTTCTTCGCCCTCTGGGATATAAAAGGTGTGGGACACAACATCAGTGAAAGGAAAATCATCATCAAAGCCAGCGGGTCCTTTGCTGGCTACGTAGAACGCCCATGACCGGGCAACGGATCGGCCAGCGATGGTCAGGTTCTTCGCCGCATCCAGTGCATCCGCAGTCAATGACCCCTGAAAGGTGCCCTCCAGTGATGACACATCTCCCGCAAACGTCCCATCAGTGATTTCTGCATCGAACTGTTTGACCATTGAGGTACCATCCGATAATGGAACCTCGATGGCTAACTGCCCTACTTTTTTATGATCCACCCGGACACGCCAGGGACATAATTGTCCGACTGGATCGAGTCTCCGATTAGCAGATTGCCCACCTCACCCTGACCAATCGTGGCTGTGGCGACAGTCAGCGTATTGATAGTCAGGTCATCAGCGTTATTTGAGTCACAAGCGCCGCTACCCGACGTAAAACCGGACGCCTTGTTCCGGTAACTGACATGCCTCAACCAGAAATAGTAGGTGGCCGTATTGTCGTCGGGTTGGTAGCCCCATGGTCGAGTGTTGATCACCCCTACCATCACCGCATTATTCTGGTCATTATCCTCCGACACCCAGACCTCGGTATGCGCCACAAAATCCTGCGGCGGCGCATAGTCGATGATGATGTAGTTCTCGGTGCCTGTGAATTTGACACTGGTGGGTTTGTTCGGGATTGCTTCGTTGACCAGCGCATTGTCAGCAGGATCAAGGGTAGCCCCCGGCTGTAAGTCACCAGAAGCACCGGCACTCGGCACTGGTCTTCCGATTCTGGTCGCCCGCACCACACCAATGTTATTCAACTCACGAACTGTTACCGCACGATCCAGCGGATCACCCCGCTGCCCAGTACGAACCGCCAGCGCCTCGGAAACAGATTCCATCCATTGCCGGGTCTGCGGATCAGCACCAGCATCTCGAACGCATTGGTACCTTCCACACTGACCTGATAGACCTTCGCTTTGAACCCGCCAGGAATCCGAAAAGGTTTTTCGTTCTTCACGTCCTTGGTCAAGCGACTCTTGCCGTCCGCTATCACCTCAATGGTCACAGGATAAGCAGCAGCTTCCACCCGCATACAGCTCATGCCCACCGGATAGGGCAGCAGATATTCCTTACTAACCCAACGACAGTTGCTATTCACCCCGGCATCAAATGAATAAACGTCACCGGCAGCATCCGCGAAATACAGGCTGTCGGAGCTGGAATCGAAGTAGGCTGCTATGGGATCAAAGTCGAGAGTCGTTAAGGTCGCAGTCTCGCCACGAAGGTCGTAAATAAAACCTTTGCCTGAATCGGTACGGGCGATGTACTTCCCCTCATACTGCCATGCCCTGATTGTCTCGGGCTGGAAATCAGACCACTCGTGTTTGGTAACAAATGATTCAGTCGTCAGTGTCGCAGTATTGGCCTGCCCCACTACCAGACCATCAGGGCTGGCGTAGATACAGTAATCCCCCATATCCACCATGGAGTCACGACTGACACATGCCTGATTACTCTCGATAGGCACCATCACCATCGCAGCCGGTGTAGAGCCTTGCAGCAGATAAGGTTTGTCATCTGTCGCTACGAACAAACCCCCTGATACCGGCGAAACAGCAACGATGTTCCCCTGCGGTACCGGATAGGCGTAGTCCAACGGCCAAGCGTAAGGCACCCGAGGCTCAGACAAACGAACCGTGTTGCCTGTAAATCCTGCCAGAACAATACCCGGCAAAGCACAAAGGCCCTGAAGTGGGCCATCTGGATAAAGGTCGCCGTCATCGTCAGGTGGCCCGATCCAGTTCTCAGTTATCGCCTGTTCCTGAAGTTCGCCGGGTTCCTTGGTGTCCACATAAGTGCCCTGCGACACCGGCACCTCATCGACATACTGCCAGATAGAGTTCTCCGAACCTGTATTGGATCGGTAGATTCGCTTCAGTGCGCCGGTCCCCAGGTTATATTCACCCGTCGGCACATCAGGGAGCGTGAGCGTGACCTGTGCAGCCTTCCCCACTTCCTCGTTAATACAAGGATTCGACAAAGGTCCTTCTTCACCCCACGGCGTCACGAAACTCACGCGGTAGGTCTGTTGCCGGATGTCGGTCGGATTATCCTTGTTGCCCTCCTCATCAACAACAATGGTGGGTGCCTCGGGTCGTGGCAGCCCAAGCCTGAAAGTTTCAACTCCCGAGCGGACTTTCGGATAATCCCCGTCGGTCAGGTAAAGGCGGTCAAACTGGTCATTCGGCAAAAGTTGAGTGACAACATCCGTATGGCTGTCAAACGACAGCCAGTTACCCTGATAAGGCACCAGTGAAACCGTGGTTGCAGGAACAGTGTCGCTTGTCGGGGATGGTGACTTCAGTGGATCAAGGCGACCACGGTCAAGACGGACGTTATGGGCTTCGAGCGCCATGGCATCACCCAGTTTCTTGGGTGACACCTTGGGGGCGATACCGGCAAACGACTCAATCCTGAGCTGTGCCATCAACCGCTTCCTTCACCTTATTGAACAGTACATCGTCATGCGGCGTCTTGGTTGATTTGACGATCAGTTCGGCAGCATACAACAGGAACCAACGGAGCATAGGCCCTGTAGTTACCTTGGTGATAATGCTGGTGATGGCATATTTCAGCCCCGCCAGTAGAGCGTGTGGGATACTCATAACACGAACCTTCCATAGTTGTGTTCAAATTCCTCGACCGTTCCTTTGCCGAGGGCGGAGTTGTAAAAATTCTTCCAGTAGGTCGCCAATCCTGCGATGTCGTGGTGCCCCGGCAGTGCATAGGGCACACGGAAATAGTGAACCCGCGCCATGGCTGTGGCATACGCCAGATTCCATTTCAACTGTTCACGCCGGTTGAAACCGGGGCACAACAGCTTCTCGACTTTCGCGGCTAACTGGGGGCGGTGTTTGAGGTAATGGTTCCAGATGTCATCGTGGGTGGCCGGTTCCATCTGATAAATGCCGAGTGCAGGACCCTTGATCTGCTTGAGCCAGCGCCCCATATGCGATTCCTGGGCAGCGGTGCCGAGCAGCAAACGACGGGCGGCAGGCGTATCGAGTTCGAGGTACTTGAGTGTCGGTACAATGACCTCAGTCAGAAGATGTTTGGCTTCCATGTTTGATCTTTTCCCTGACCAGAAATTTGATATCGTCCTGCATGTCTTTGAGGGGAATCCTGATTCGCTCCTCAAGGTCTTTAATCTGCTGTTTAACCTCTCCCGTTCGGCTTTTAAAAGCGGCTTCAAGCCGCTCGTCCTCCCGCTTTCGCTCCAGTTCTTCCTTGGCTATGGCCTCACGGTTTTCAACAACATCTTTCTTGGTGTTCTCCACATCACCGAGGAAATAGGCCGATGCGTAGAGCATGATGGCAGCGCCGGTCAAAATAGGGCTTAATGCCTGTATTACCTGCCCAAGTGAAACGTCATTTGTGAACCGCATCCTGCGAAAACCTTGCGTTTAGCCATGCTAATATTGCACTGTAAGCGGTCGGGGGTGTCACGGAGACAGATACATTTCATTGCCTATCAATACTTGTTAGTGGAGGAACATCGACACCACCCCAAAGGTGCCACTTGTCGGGATACCGAATGTATTTCCTGGGAACGTAAACCAGTCGGTCATATTGGAGGTTGAGGTGCTTGTTATGCCTTCTATTTGCATTGTTAATTTTGTGCTGCCGGAGCCGTTGATGTTGACATAGGTAAGGTTATTCGTTGTGTGGTAATAAAGGCTACCTACTGTTTTCGTTCCTTTATTTGTTGGGATAGATGCAGGTGCCATATTACCAAAGGCGGGAAACCCCGCATAACCATATGCCCCGCTTGAAACACCAACAGTTACGACGGATATATAATTGACTGATGTATAAAGCTCTTTCGCCACACCCCCAACATTCAGCAGGACTTTAGTAACCTCCTTCGCCTGCCCCCCCGACATTGACCCGCAGACCTGTTACTTCCTTATTACTTCCCCCGACATTCGTTTTGATAGGCATAGCAGTATTCTCCTGTATGGAAACATACTGCTAAACGTCCTGTTTTTTATTTGATTGTTACTTGAAATGATGACCCTTGGTTGTTCTTTAGACTTTCTGCAAGAGCATCTTCTGCTGGGGATGCGGGTAAGAGCCTAGAATAAATTAAAGTCCGCCCCTGGGTGTATGTATAATTTGTATTTATTACATCCTGTAATGGGATAAAAACACCATCAACATCAACATCAACATCAACATCAACATCAATAGACTTTAGGGAATTTTTTAGGTTATTCATCCCCGCCTCATCTGTAATGCTGGGTGCATGTAACTCCACCCTTAAATAGTTGCTATTAGCCCACGACTCCCATCTTTCAACCGCAGTCAAGTAGATAGTTCCGCCAGAGGATGATACCAGCTCTCCATAAGTTCCGAAGGGGCCAGCCATCCTATAACCATAATAGCGGTCAACGCCATATGTCCCTGAGACATTTAAGGAAGAAGAATTAACGACAAAAGAAGCTACACCCGAAGAATAAACCTCCTTTGATACACCCCCAACATTCAACAATACCCGACTGACTTCTTTTGTTTGCCCCCCGACATTCGTCCTGAGTCCTGCGACAGTCTTGTTTACACCCGCCAGATTGACATTGATACTCATTCGTAGATCACCCAGAGATCGCCATTAGCCCAGTCACCAGCAGTAGGCTCGGCGGTTGAAACATGAATCCTGCGCTTCTGATCTGCCAATAGGGTATTTTCTTTTGCGTTGGCTGTTGATTGGGCAGTGTCCGCTGCCGCATTTGCCAGTGTCGCTTGGTAGAGAGCATCTGATGCCTGATCATCGGCATCCGACGCCTTGGAATAGGCTGTTGCCACCGCCACCTGACTCGCAGCCGTTGCCGGGTCATTACCCGTCACAGAGTTGGATACCGGACGCCAGGTATTAGTGAACTCTTCGTTAGCGGGAACATTCGACAATACCTGTTTCTTGTTCACCGTGTCGGCATTACCGGCGCTAACAGCCTTGCCGTCCACAGGCAGTGCACCAACAAAAGATGCGGTTATCTGGACATTGCCTGTATGTGTAGCACCTGCATTATCGTCAATGGCAGTAATGGCGTTGGTATTGTCAATCTTGTAGAAGATGTCTTGCTGCTTGCTGTAGAACAGCGAATCGCCGGGTTTGTAATCAACACCGGACACAACACCGCCGACACTGACACGCCAGATCGCTGACTGGGCTGGTGTGGTCGGGTAAGTATTACCGGATAAATCAACGAGCCCCAGTTCCGAAACGGTTCCATTCAGGCTGGCGACATAAGTCGCTGCCTCATCACGGTATCCCTTCGCTTCATCTTTCAGGACAGTTGTCTGGTCACGGAAACCTTCAGCTTCATCCCGTAAGACACCGGCAATATTCGAGTAATCGGCAGCATTGGACTCCTGCCCTTGAGCGTTGGTCATCGCAACACCTGCCTGATCCCTGTAGGTCAGTGACAGGTCACGGGCACTCTCCGTACTGGCAAGAACCGCTTGAGCCGAGGCTAACGCTGTATCGGTATCTGACTTGGCGGTGAGTACTTCGGAATGCTTGACTACGACATCGCCGTGTTTCGCCACAACATTATCGTGTTTGGTGGTGATGTCTGTCTGGGGGGTAGTGATGTCGGTTTGTTTTGTAGTAACGACGGCCTGCTTACTGGTCACGTCAGTTTGGCGAGCGATTACATCAGCTTGTCTGTTCTCTACATCCAGCCGATTAGGGGCAACCTCTGCACGATCCGCTTCAACTTCGCCGTGCTTTACGACAACATCAGCATGTTTAGTGGTAACGTCGGCCTGCTTACTTGTCACGTCAGTTTGGCGAGCAATTACATCAGTTTGTCTGTTCTCTACATCCAGCCGATTAGCGGCAACCTCTGCACGATCCACTTCAACTTCGCCGTGCTTTACGACAACATCAGCATGTTTCGTGGTAACGTCAGCTTGGCGTGCCTGCACATCAGCCAGAATCGCTTCTTTATGCGCCAAACCCTCCAGAGCAACATTGACCGGCGCATTCACTGCACCGACCGTAACCTTTATCGCCATGTCGCCCCCATCTCCAGCTTCAGCTTACCTTCAACAGCGGTAAAGACTTCACCGGTCGGTGTCTCTAGCTGGATGTCGTAGTCGTAGGACTGCGGTGCATTAAGACTGTTGGTATCCTCTGGCTCAACGACCAGCGTAAAAGTGTCCCCCACTGGCAACACAATATCCTTGCTGATCACCGCTTGACTGTCGTCTTCAAACTTGGACGTTTTGCAGGTAAACCTGATGGTGTACCCCGCCATATCCAGCGGGGTATTGTCGGACGGGTCGGTAAATGCCAATGGGATGGCAAGTGTATCCCCCCGGACAATCGTATAATGTTGTTCGACAGGCATCCTTGCCTCCTAATAAGCTATGCTAATATTGTAATTTATTCCATGGACTCATTCAAAAGCTGCTTCAACCCCGGCAATTGATTCAGGACAGGGGTCGAGCGATAAACCCTTGCAGCAACACTGTCCGCAGTAACCATCGTGTGCATCCAGTCCGCCGTAGGTCCGAGCAGCATCGCAGAACGCTCATCCATGCCGCCATACCCACCAATCATATTCATCGCCAGTTCATAAGGCCCATAGATACCGGCCCTTGAACTCAGCTCCATCAGGTATTCGCCCATATCCATACCGTCGGTTCTCGGTTCGGCACCGAACAGGCGATACTGGATGGCCTCTCTTGCTTCCCACCCCAGCGCCGCCAGACCACCGAGCATCACCGCCGCCATGAGCAACGGCAGTGACTGGATAGCCACTTCCTTACCATACAGCTTGATCTTGGTCGCCATGGTCGCATTGGCTGGCAATTGTGTATTGGCAATCTGCTCCCTCATGTGATTCAGGAAAGGCAATACGATGATCTTGCCATAGCTGTAGAAGAACGACTTCAGGTGCCAGAGCAACATGTATCTCGGGTCGCTTGCCCCTGCCGGGCGATGAGCGGCATTCGGACGAACCACCGATTCTTCCGTGAATCGCACCAACGCATCCTGCACCGCACGTCGATTTTTCATGTTTTTGTGCAGTTCGTTGAACCTGTCGCCACGGATACCATCGGCTTTCAGTTGCTCATACTCGGCCTGCTCTGCGAGGGACAGGGACTCCCCATCCCAGCGGACAACCTGCGCGACGGTAACATTCAACTCACTCAGGTATTTCTGAGCCTTCTTGTCGCCTTTCTGGGCATCTTCCGCCCAACGGTTCAGTGTCCGCTTGGCGACATGCAGGGTCGTGACCCGTGTGTATTCCGTCCATGCTTCCTGCCCGTTCAAGTGGAACAGGTAATCCAGTGCCTTTTGCGCGTGAAGTGGCTCGCAAAAAACCTGCACCTGCTAGAAGGCATCAGTCATTGCGTCGTAGATGAGTTTACTGCTTTCAAACACAAGCAAACCCAGCGCAGCAAAACATTAGCAGTGCTACTTAAGAAGATCGAATATGTGGTCATGTTGTCCGGTACCCCAAACAGCAACCACATCACTGACATCTGGTTTCCGGCTTACATGGTCGACGGCGGCGAACGACTGGGCCGAAACTTCTTTGCCTTCCGCGACCAGGTATGCACCCCCGTTCAGGTAGGCCCACGACCTGAAATGAGGCAGTGGGTAGAAAAAGAAGGTGCCCGTGAAATGATCGCTCATCTGTTATCGGATATCACTGTCCGCTATCAATTTGAAGACTGCCTCGATGTACCCGAACACAGCGTACACACCTATTTCGTCGATATGCCGCCACAGGTCATGCGGCAATACCACGAGTTACTGGATGCCAGTCTGCTGGAAACCGAAAACGGTGAAATCTCAGCCGTCCATGCCGGTAGTCGCATCAAAAAGCTCCTTCAACTCTTGTCCGGTGCCGTATACGACGAAGATGGTGAAGTCGTCAAAGTCCATGACGTGCGTTACGAACTGGTCATGCAGCTCGCCGCAGAACGTGAGCAGTGTGTTATCGCCTTCAACTGGCGTCACGAACGTGAAGCCCTGACCAAGTGGGCAGACAAATACGGGTTCACCTACGGCTTTATCGACGGCTCCGTTAAGACCGCTGACCGCACCCGTCTGGTCAACGAGTTTCAGGCAGGTGAACTGAAGTTACTCATGGCCCATCCGCAATCAGCAGGACATGGGCTGACCCTTACCCGTGGCACCAGCACCATCTGGACCACACCAACCTATAACGCAGAACACTATACCCAATTCAATCGTCGTATATATCGTGCCGGTCAAACCCGCAAAACCGAAACCATACGGATCGCGGCAAGAGACACGGCGGAGTGCGATGTGTACGACAAATTGGATGGGAAGGTTGAGCGTATGCAAGACCTTCTCGATCTCATGTGCCAACTCAGGAGAAAACAATGAGCACAAAAACTACCCCCGCGACCAAGAAGGAAACCCCTGTGACTGAAAAGAAAGCCGCCGCCGCTGCTACAGCCCCCGGCCGTAGCCTGTTAGATGTCGCCCGTGACATGGACAAGCTGCTGAAAGGCCAGACCAAAGTCGATGCCAAGCTGGACGCTGTTCAGAAGAAGATCGCCCTGCTGGAAAAAGAAAAGCAAAACATCGTCGATGAAGTGGGATATTTCGACGAGCGCATGGAGGCGTTGGAAGCAGAACATGTTGAACTGCTCTCAGCGGCGAAGGCATGACCGATCTCAACGCGCTCTCACAGCGCCTCGTAGAAATACGGGCCGAACGCACCGCGCTTGCTGCCCCGGACAAAGAACTCAAGGAAGAATTCGACACCTTGAGTCTTGAGGTCCTTGAACACCTTGCTGAAACGGGCAGCGAAAGCGCACGGACTGAACATGCCAGCATGTCAGTCTCCAAGCAGATCGTTCCAAATGTCATGGATTGGGACAAGGTGTATGACTACATCCGTGAACATGACGCATTTTACCTGCTCCGGAAACAACTGAACACGGGACCTTACCGTGAACAGTTGGAACTGGACGGTGAAA
Source organism: Oceanospirillales bacterium LUC14_002_19_P2 (assembly GCA_002084115.1). Classification (GTDB taxonomy): domain Bacteria; phylum Pseudomonadota; class Gammaproteobacteria; order Pseudomonadales; family Endozoicomonadaceae; genus Kistimonas. The sequence goes on from MUIA01000285.1 coordinate 19,559, forward strand.
TACCCGGCACCGAACCTTTCGAGAAGGTGTCACTCAACGTGCGGAAGCGGTGATCCACTGCGCCCGCACAAATTAGCAGTGCTAATCATTAACGGTTAAGGATAAACGACTTATGGCTAAGAAAGGTGAAGAAAAAAGTGAAAACACTGATCTGGCAATCTTTGGTGGTCAGTCCGACGCCCTCCCCCCTACGACCTATGAACAGGACGCTGGGCTGGGTAATACCAACGTCGGTTCTGACGATATGGCAATCCCACGGATTGTGCTGCTTCAGGCGCAGTCAAAGACCGTCCAAGATGGTCTTGAAGGCGCTCGTGGTGGGTTGTTCCACAACACCATCACGGATGATCTACATGAAACCCTGTACGTCATCCCTATTGATTACCAAAAAGAATACACGGTGTTCAAAAAGCGTGACCTCGGCGGCGGTTTTGGTGGAGCTTTCAACAGTATGAAAGAAGCCAGCGATCACGTTGAAACCCTTCAGGGCGGAAGCGCAGGTTACGACATCACCGAATCCGGCAAACAAATATTCCTGGTGCTTGAAGTCAAGGATGGCAAAGCGGTTCCATCATGCCCGGTGATCATGCACTTCACCAACTCCCAACTGGGTGTCAGCAACTCCTTCAACTCGCAAATCCAGATGACCCTGCCTGACGGGGCACCGCGTTTTGCCGGTGTATGGGAAATGAGTACTGAAAAGCGCAGCAACGCCAAGGGTACTTGGCATGTGCCGAAGTTTGAGTACAAAGGGCTGGCCGGTGCTGATCTGTATGAAGCAGCCAAGAAGCTCTACCTGTCCATCCAACAGAAGTCTGAAGCAGCCGCATAAGGCTGACTCCTGAGATTGCCCCCGCAATGGGGGCCTTTTTTCTACTGGATAAGGACAAGGTAATGAAGACCACCCCCAACGAGATCATGCTTGATCTGGAAACGCTGGACAACAAACCCACATCCGCCATCATCGCCATTGGTGCCGCAGCGTTTAATTACGATTCCGACGAGATGGACACGTTCTACGTCAATGTCCATAAATGGACCTCTATCGCCGCAGGTTGCACCGTTGACCAAGGCACACTGGATTGGTGGGCCAGACAGGGCGAAGCAGCCAGGACAGTACTGGATGCTGAAGATGCGATCCCGCTGAAAGAAGCCCTGAAGCTATTCAGTGATTGGGTTGTCAAAATACGTAAAAGTGCCCACGGTATGAATGTGGGAATATGGGGTAACGACAACACATTCGACTTAACAATAATGGAACATGCGTTTCGTGTTTGTAACCTGCCCTGCCCCTGGAACTTTTGGGAAAGCCGGTCAGTCCGGACACTGGTCAATGTTGGGATGCGTCTGGGCGTCAACCCCAAAAAAGACATCCCCCGTGAAGGTGTGCATCACAACGCTGTCGATGACTCTATTCATCAGGTGAAGTACTGCAAAGCGATTATGGTTCACATTAAATGGATTAGTTCAGATTTGATCTGACAATTCATCCTTCAGAAAAGGAGAGGGTTACCGATTCAGATAGAGGGTGCAATCACTTAAATCTGAATCATCAAAAAGGTAACCCTCATGATTCATAC
>MUIA01000146.1 GCA_002084115.1 Oceanospirillales bacterium LUC14_002_19_P2
GCTAATGACAGATGTAGACATAGTTGTTAACCAGCAGGGAACGGATTGCACAAGAATATGTCGGATTTTATGAGGATGCCTTTTTGAGTACTTTAGTTTTAATTATTTCGAAAGAGCACCCTACAAAAACACAACTATTACTTCCACAGTCATAATGCACACTGGATTCCTGCATCCAAAAGAAAGATATCCAGAAGCATTTACCACCGTAGATGCCAACAATAGTCCTCAGCTATGCAATCCATAAATCTAGCATTCTAAATAAAATACTCGCAGACTTTCATGGCATTATTAGTATCTGCGCAATAAAACAGATCAACTATATCTGTTTCAAACGCTTGGGCATCGAATTTACGTACAATGCCCAAGCTTCCGAATGCTATCAGAAAGGGTATCTAGCGTTATATTACAGATTAACCCCGGCCTGACGCAACAAAACTCCCGCCAACGGCGATAGCAAGGTTCGCCGACTAAGGAGAATCTCCTTCACCCCCCACTCCAGCAGCATGAGCACATCCGCTTCCGAAATGGTTTTCTGGTTACTGAAATCATGCACACGGATCGGCTGCACGGTTTTCGTTTCTTCTTCCTTAGGGGCTTCTGGTACCGCTTCCTTGTGCATAAGGCCCATCCGGCTCCCCAGAATTGCGTTCAGACGGTTGCCTGCAGCTTTGTTATCAAAAATCTGCATGGCTCGTTCCGCCACCAGCGAGCCGGCTTCGAGCGGTGGAATCCCCCCGTGATAGATATTCGGCACTACCGTGTCCTCAAAGGCAATCGCTTCAACGCCGGAATACTCTGCCGTCAGTTGACGTGTTTCCTCATCTTCCAACCGGTAAACCAGATAAGCCGACAGGCTTCGGGAAGACTCTGCATCAGAACCGGGACGTTCCCCCAGCAACACGATCACCATCCGGGCATTCACCACCCGGGCAACATCTTCCGCCAACCGAACCCGGCCATGGGGTGCAATCATGGTTTGTCCAAGGCTGTAGCCCCGGCTGCGCAACCCGTCTTCCAGTACCGGCAGCAGCTCCTCTATATTGTGATGCACCGCCTCAGCACTGAGTCCGTCGGTGACTACAATCTGGATATCATTATTTTCCGGCTTCAGATTTGCACGACACTCATCGCTTAATGTTGCACCGGTATCCGGACGGGAATGGTGTAATGCCAAAGTCGATGCCTGCGAATCAATTCGGCGATAATCCAGGTCATCAAACGCCTCAAAACGCAATTCACTGACCGCAGCCGCTCGGGCAATCGCCATATTCAGGCGAAGATTACGCATCACCTGATTGGCCATTCTAGGCCCAGCGTTTTCCAGACCATACGCCATCGGCACCCGCGACATCAGATGACGGAACTCATGTTCAGAATCTGCAAAAATCGCAGGATTACCCCAATTAGGGCCACGCTGAATCTGGCCGCGCTTATCTTCTGTGAAGATGCCGCGTTCAATACACCAGTGATAAAACTCCGGCGCCGGCTTCAGGTTATGGATTTCCCGCATGGTCTGATCATCGTGGCCACTGGTATCGGCATAGGCCAACATCCGATCCACCCCAAGGTAGATATCCATAAAGTAGTTGGCGCCCGCCACGGTCAGCAGTTCTACTGCCATTTCCTGGCCTTCTTCCGCTGCATCCGCATGCAGTGTGAAACAGGGCGATACCCCCATCGGCAACCCCATCACCTTGGCCATGAAGAGATCCTGCAGATTGGAATAGACAATCTGTCGGCTGTTCTCATGGGTTTCCGGGCCGATAAAACCGGTCACACTGTTCACCATGCAGGGGTCATAACGACGACATAAACCGTAAGTCAGTGCCTCAGTCGTCGCCATGTCGATACCGTCATGCTTACTATAACTGACCTCACTGCCCTGCCCCGTCTCGAAATACATGAACTGCTCCGCCTTGCCGGCCAGAGAACCTTTCTGAGCCATTAAGCGGTATGCGTCGTCCATATAGGTGACAGTGACATCAAAGGCTTCACGCAAGGTCGCATCCGTTCCCGCCAGCGACTGGAACAGGATTTCCACCGGCGCCCCTTCAGCCAGACAGGCCAGCTGAGTGCGTACATGCGACAACACACAGATTTGCGTCGGCGCCCCGGTCTGCTTGCGGATTTTATCCAGGTGGAACAGGCAGGCGCTGATGTTATCGACCGAATCCTCCGACGGGTTCAGACCTATCATCAGGTCACCATTGCCCATGGAGAGGCCGAGCCAGGTCAAGGCTGTAATCGCACTCAAATCATCAGTCGGATGGTTTGGCTGAATCCGGGTAGAAAGCGAGCCCTGCAGGCCTAGATGCGTTCGCGCACGGGTCGGGTCGGGCAGGTGATCTTGCGGGCATTGTAGATCAGGTCATGCACGCCCATCAGTTTGGTGACTGCCGCCACCATCACTGGCGTCAGACCGGTTCCGGCCTTGACCAGTTCCGCGCCGCTGGCCGCCTGCATCCAATCCTTCAACTCGCCCACGGTCATTAACGCGAGTTCATCGAACACCTCGAGGTTAAGGTCATAACCTACCCGCATGATGTCGTCGATTCGCCCATGGCGGTTGACCAGTTGCCGGTCATAGAGGTGCAGGAGAGAGAGGTCTGACAACAGGGTGCGCGCCGCTTCCCGCTCAACCTCATCGCCAGCTGCCAGCCCGACATTGATGTCGCCAGCCTTGCGCAGGTCAGCCGCACCAAGCAATGCCTTCAGACCGGTAAAGCTGTATTCCCGCCCCATGACATTCAGGCGGTACACTTCATCGGGCCGGGGTTCCGGTACCGAAATGTCTTGCAGCGGGGTCAGGCGGGCATTCGCCATAGCCATAACTGTTGTCTCTCCAGAATTTTGTCATCATCATGCGCCGACATGCGCTGGGCTCAAATCAGTGCATGCCGTAAAAATAAACCGGAATCACATAATTCCGTACCGCCCCCAGGCTGACGAACTCTGCCGGCCGGTCCGGCACTTCATCAACGGCCATCAGGTTCACCGGCAGCTGCCCCCATAGCGTCGCATAATTGCCAATCACCTTGCCAAAATCCTGCGGCGCCAGCAGTAACAACGGATGCCCTTCCGGAAATGCTGTCTTTTCCAGCAATCCGGCCAGACGCTCACCAAATTGTTTGATCTGGGGGAAACGGGGATATTTCCCCGCCGGCACCATCGCCTGGATACAGGCCCCATTGGGGCTGCGGCAGGCCAGTTCCACCGCGCTCGAAAGCGCTGACTCATCTGCATCCAGAGTCAGACGGGCAACAATCGGGAGGTCATGCAAGGGTAGCTGTCCGGGGCGCGGCATATACAAGGTATTTCCCGACAACTCCGCACTGTGAAGTGTCAGGCCATAGACCGTTGCACGCCCCCCAAACTCTGGAATGTGCGAATAGAGACTGCGTGATAGTAGTGGAGAATCCACAATGCCACGGCAAATATCAATACCCAGATCAGCATACCAGGTGGTTCCGGGCAACTCTTCACCCATGACCAACCGGTAAAGCAGCTCTCCGACGCCACCGGAAAACGTAATAATCGTGTCGTCAGTCAGAGGGCTTACATCTTCGTTATAAGGTGCCTGACACAATGCGGCGCCAGCACCATCATCGGAAAACCATGCCGCGTCAGCAGTAACAATGGCCTCCAAACCACGTACGGTGAAATCCACGACAGCCTTGACGTCGACCTCTGACAATGTTTCTCCGATCGCGGTTTCAATCCCCAGTCGTTCAAAAACCAAGTACCCGTAACGGGACAATCCAAGAAGATGATAACTGCCAGGTTGAAAACGAAAATGACGTGCGCCAAGGAAATAGCTGGCAGCAGCCAGAACATTGCCGTCCAGCCCCAGCGCAGGATTAGTGGTACCACCACCAATATCCAGATTGATCACCGGTCGCTGCGGCTCCTGACGGGAAAGCTCCAGGCTGTTGCCCATAAAGGCCAGCCAGGATTCAAGACAGGGGTCGTCTGCTGTCGCCACGATGACATGCCCGATCCGTTCACGTACCGCCTGGGCAATGACATGGGCATTGGCCTGCTCTGCTGCCAGTCCGATGATAATGACACCGCCTGAAAAGATCTGCTGACAGTCGATACCGCTTTCTTCCAGCCAGCAATCAATGCATTCAATGATTCGTGTACGTGACAGTTCTTCACCGTCAAACGGCGTGAAGACCGGTTCAGAGCGATAGAGCAGGTCAGGGCTGCCAAACTCCATTCGCCCTGTTGTCATACTGCGTTCCATACGCGCACGCGCCACCAGGGCGCGACTGGTGGTCGAACCAAAGTCCAGGCCAATCATCAGCGCCGTGTCGCGGTCACCCGTCTCGTGTTGAAACACACGTTGTCCGGAGGGCTGTGTTCTCGGGGGAAAAGGCGTCATGGAATCAATACATCGTAAAGCAAAGAGATTATCTCAAAACCTGAAAAAGCAGCGCAGTGTGATAAATGACTAGTCCAGTGTGTTAACCCTGACCACTGCAAAAAAGCCACCTAACCAACAGCGGGCTTACCGAAAACCGATAAGCCCGCTGTTTATGTACCGTTAGCTGTAATTACTTAAGCGCATCCTTGGTCAACTGACCGACTTCAGGATGGGTCAGGAATTTAGAGAACGGTGCCGTTGCTGCTTCCGGGCCATATACCATGACCAGTACCGGGGTATGGGTACCAGTGCCCCAGACCACTGACTGATCTTCAGCCAACGCGTGGCCCATCAGGTTCCAGCGATTCTCTTCACCGTACACATAGAAGGACTCGAACGGTTTATTCACCGCAGGCCAGGTCTTGGAGGCCAGGTAAGGGTGACCGGCTTTCTGGAAACGGTTCGAGTTGGTTTTCAACACGGTGGCCGCCATGGCTTCTGTCACCTCGAAAGCATGGTGCTTGCTCATCAGCTCCGCCAGTTTTTTCGCAGTTTGTTGATCAGCGGGCAGTGATTCGAAATCACCCCAGATGTTCTTGTTGCTGCGAGTCTGTGCATAGATGCGATCCAGCAGGCTCAGGTCGGCAAAGTTGAACATGGGCTGATAGTCGTGCTCATCACCAAAATCAGGCGCAGGCAGTTTCTGGGGCTCAGGCACATCCTTCATGGTGTAGCTGAAACCGAAGGAACCGGTTTCATGGTCGGCAGTCACCACCATTAGTGTATCGTTACGCTGTGCGACCCATTCATAAACCGCCTCGATGGCCTCATCAAACTTGACCATGTCGTGCAGCATGGCGCCGACATCGTTCTCATGACCCGCCCAGTCAATCTGACCACCTTCAACCATCAGGAAGAAACCGTCTTCATCCTGGCTCAGGATATCCAGCGCCTTCATGGTCATTTCTTTTAGGGTTGGCTCAGAGCGATCACTGGCATCTTTCGTTGCGGCGTAATCAATACCGTCCATCATGCCGGAATTGGCGAACAGACCCAGCACATTGCCGCCTTCAACCCTCTCCATTTGCTCATAGGTAAACGCCAGCTGGTAACCGGCTTTTTGCGCCCGATTCAGCAGGTTCACCTCATCCTTGCGCTTGGAGCTGACTTTAAAAGCACCATCATTCAGGTCACGGATTGCCTGGTACGTCTCACCCTTGTCATTCACGGACTTGGGCACAAAATGGCGCAGACCACCAGAGAACATCACATCGGGACCAATGTTGATCATGTCCACCGCAATCTCGTTCTCAAGGTTACGATGCGGCTGATGTGCGGCAAAAGCGGCAGGTGTCGCATGTGTCAGGCGGGTATCGGAAACCAGGCCTGTCGCCTTACCCATCTTCTGGGCACGTTCAAGGATGGTTTCCAGGTATTCACCCTTGGTGCCAACACCGATGACTTCACTCAATGCCGGCTCACCGGTGGCCAACTGGGTCGCGGAGCAGGCGGAATCCACCACGATCTTGTCGTGTGGGCCTGTGCTGGAAACACCCAGTACTCCCGCTTCAATCAAACGATCAATACCGGTCGGGCGGCCTTCGTAAATAGAGTTAGGTGCGCGATGCGCATAGGTACGAAGCAAACCTACCTGCTGAGGCCCCATGCCATCAGCAATCATCATGATGACATTCTTGACCTTACCGGATTCTGCAACCGTTTCAGTGTTCTGCTGACCATCCAGTGCACATCCGGCCATTGCCGTACATCCGGCAACAACAAGACCTGCCAGTAGTTTCTTTCTGAAATACATCAGAACTTCCCCCAAAATGAACGTACAAAAAGTGCGTCCGAGCTTCCCCCATGCGGTTCCCTAACCACGATGACAATCGTCAGACGCGTAAAGATCGCGGCACATTCTTGCAAGTTCAGGGTGTTTTACATTGATATTTTGCAACAAATGTCATGGATGCCATTTTGAAACATGACCTGCATCAAGCAGCACGTCAGTTTCAGAAAGAATGGAAGTCAATGGCAAATCCGAGTAAGCAAAACGTATGACACCCTGACAATTAACTGGCCACCCCAAGGTAGGCTTTCAGTTCAGCTACCCCTTCACCAGTCACAGAACTGATTTCAAAAAGGGTGTGAGCACCGGCTGCTTTCAGTATTTCCCGGGAGAAGGCAACATCGCATCCATCACAGTCAATCTTGGTGATAATGCCAATCGCCGGACGATTGAACATGCCGGTAAAGCAGGGAGGGTAATGGTTGTTTTTACGTGTGCAGTCGTGCAACAACCCGATAACATCATAATCCACGGAGGACGTCATCAATGCGGAATAAAAGTGCCGGTTCTCAATGAATTCACCGGGTGTATCCAGCATGTACTGGCTGTATTCCATCGCCTGCGTCTTGCGATAGACCAGCTCCTGACCATAGAGCGCCTGAGTCAGTGTAGTCTTCCCCGATGACGTCGAGCCGATCAGCATCATCTTTTTCATCGGCACGCCATCAGGAACGGGTAATCTGGGCAGGCGAAAACTTCAGGATACCGCCCAGCAGATCCAGCACTGCAGTGAGTGCAGCTTCCACACTGCCAACATCACCACTAATCACCAGGCATCCGGAAAAACGGTCCAGAAAACCGATCTCGACACCCGCTGCCTTGGTCGCAACATCGGCGGCAATGATGGAGCCTTCACTCAGTGTAATCGTCATGATACCGATGGCACTGACAGTCTCGGCATTCAGGCCAAGCTTGGTCACCAGATCAGGCTGGGGATGAGCAATCAGGTGGGCCAGGGTGACCTGTTTACCAGGTACATACTCCTGAATGATGCGTTCTTTCTCTTGCGACATAAGCTAATAACACCTGCCGCATATACGGCGAACAAAACAAAATACGCGCAACGTGAAATCCATAAGCGATCCAGTTGCCGGTGTCGATGGCGTCGGTGTCCGTTTGCAGCAGCGGCAGGGAAGCCGCGGTAGCGCAGAGGGCTAAGGATAGCCCTTCAGCGCGGGCGAAAAAGGGGCACCGAAGTCATCGGCTCCCCCGATCCCGAAAAACCGGATCAGGGACGGATCAATCAGCCGTTCTTCTGACGGGCAATCTTTTCCCAGTTAGCGGGATAGACGACAAACAGGAAGCGGGCAAAATCCGGCGCGCTGAACTGAATCTTGGAACCCTTGGGAATGAAGATCACGTCACCGGCATGACCGACCACTTCGCGGCCATCGATGATCACTTTCAGAGTACCTTCGATGATGTAGTCAACTTCATCATACTCGAGGGTCCAGTCGAAGGTGGTCTTGTCCATCTCCATCATGCCGCAACCCAGACGTGGGCTTTCAGACAGTTCCAGCAGGTCGGTAATGAAGACCTTGTCGCCCGGCTTGCCGGTATCGAACGGCTTGCACTTGACGGTAGCCGCCTTAACAACTGCAACACCGGACGCATCCACGTGCTTGTCGAATTCGGGCTTGGTGATCTGTTGTGCCATCTGCTCAGCGACAACCTTGCGGATGATTTGCTCGAGCATTTCAGCGTTGATCTGGGTCATGTCACACTCTCAGAACAGTTAAAAACTCAAGTTACGCAGTAACGAATAACCTTAGCTGCTCGAATGATGCCCGCAGAGCGGTCATGTAAATCTTCGCCCTGAGCTGAAAATGATTGACCTTCAGTTTCAGGGAGAGGGTTTCC
>MUIA01000440.1 GCA_002084115.1 Oceanospirillales bacterium LUC14_002_19_P2
AAGAAAATGGGAAAACTGGAAGCAAATGAACACCTGGTCTAAAAATCAGGTTCGCCAATACGTAAGGTGTCGGGGGTGTTCAAGCAAACCAGAATCGGTGTTCAAGTTAACCAGAATTTGCAGGTATGACGGAATATAGGCAGGATGATCAGGGTTCGTGTTGTATCGACCGCTGATATTGTGATCGGCTTCGCCGTGCCGCACCACGATAATGGTGTGCTCCTTGGCAGGCATCGATGGTGAGTTCAGTAATGTCATGATCAATGTCAGGGCAATGATGAGTACGCTGCGCATTCTCTTACTCCTCGTTTTCGGCAAGATGCGCTAATTCTAGAAAAAGGGAATGCATTATCTGCTTGTTTGCGTGTTTAGTGATGAACCGTCATTATTCCGCGCCAAATGGTGGCTATTGAGTGAATGACAGGGTGGCAAAATGAAATTGTTGAATCGGTCTGCGGTTTCCCTGAAACCAACAGCTCTGTTTGTTGAGTGGGCCAATCGGGTGAATCCGGATGAGGCAATGGCTCTTGAGGCATTTAGGGCTGAAGGTTCGATTTACCTGTTCGATGAAGTGGAACAGGAGGAGGATTTTGAGCAGTGGCTGTCGTTACAAGCGGTGCAGCTGTTTGAGAATGAGTTGGCAGCCTGGGAGGAAGATGAGGGTCTCTGGCCAAGCGTGCGTGATTACAGCCTTTTTGTTCAATGGTTTGATGTTGAGCCTCAGCTGGTGTGTTTTGATGTCAGTGACCAGCCGTTAATGCGGGCTGATCTGGAGGCTTTATAGGGATAAAGACGGCGGCAGACACAGACTGTCTGCCGCGTGGGGGTGTTATTGCTTGGCGCTATCTGCGATATAGCGGGAGGAAAGTTCGATCATATCGGTCAGAATATTCCCGCTTTCCATCAGTAGGGCATCCTCCTCGGGTTTGTCGTCCTCACGTTTGCCGTATTGAGAGACGTTGGCATTTTGCGCTTCCTCTAGCTCTTCAAGGCTCTTGTAAACCGGTTTTCCCTTCGCTTTGCGCAACTGGTTTTCAAGGCGGAGTCGCTCTTTGCGCATAGCTTCTGTTTCGTTACGGCGCTCCTTTTCGTGGAGCGTAATAGTGTTTTTGCTGTCATAGCGCTGCTGGAAGGTTTTCAGGTCCTTAAGATAAAGGAAGTCTGGATTGTCACTAATGCGTTTACTATGCCGTTCACGCAAGGCGGGCATGAAAGGTGTCAGCGGATCAAACGCTTTGAATTTGGCGGGGTTGATTTCGTCCCAGGGTAACGCATTGGGTAATGCGCTTTCGCCGATGTCTTCCTTATTGAACAGTGAGGGGAAGCTGATATCTGGGATAACCCCCCGATTTTGGGTGCTCTGCCCGGAGACGCGGTAAAATTTTGCGACGGTTAGTTTCAGCTGGCCATGGTTGAGCGGCTGGATGGTTTGGACGGTGCCTTTACCAAAGCTCTGGCTGCCAATGATGACAGCACGTTGGTAGTCCTGCATGGCACCGGCAAAAATCTCTGACGCTGAGGCGCTCAGGCGGTTTATCATGACTGCCATGGGGCCGTGGTAGACCTCTTCAGGGTCAGGATCCTGCTGGGGTTCAGTGCGTCCCCTGCTGTCGCGAACAACAACGGTTGGGCCGTCATTGATAAACAGGCCGCTGAGCTGGTTGGCTTCCTGAAGTGACCCGCCGCCATTGCTGCGCAGGTCGATAATCAGGCCGTCAATGTTCTCTTTGTTGAGTTCTTTGAGCAGTTTGCGCACATCTCGCGTGGTGCTCTTGTAATCAGGGTCGCCAGCCTGGGCGGCCTTGAAGTCGATATAGAAGGCCGGGATCTCAATCACGCCAATACGATAATCTCGATCGCCTTGTTTAATGGTCACAATTTCCTTTTGTGCTGACTGTTCTTCCAGTTTTACCTTGTCCCGGGTAATGGGGTATATGCGGGTCTTGCTATCTTTACTGGTGGCCGGGATGGTTTCCAGTTTCACCTGGGTGCCCTTAGGGCCGCGGATCAGCTTAACGACTTCATCCAGGCGCATGCCGACTACATCTTCAAACTTACCGTTTTCACCCTGAGAAACAGCAATGATACGATCACCGGGTTTCAGTTGTCCGGCTTTGTCTGCAGGTCCTGCTGGCACAATGCTAACGACTTTGGTGTATTCTTCTTCTGATTGCAGTACTGCCCCAATGCCTTCCAGTGACAGGCTCATGTTTATGTCAAAGGTTTCAGCTCGTTGCGGTGAGAAGTACTGGGTATGTGGGTCATACAGCTGGGTGAAGGCATTCAGATAAAGCTGGAAGGCATCTTCGCTGCGAGTCTGATGAAGGCGACGCAGTTGATTGGTGTAGCGTTTGTGGAGCAGTTCCTGAATCTCTATCAATGGCTTTTCGTTCAGCTTCATGTTCAGAATGCTGTCTTTCAACTGACGCCGCCAGAGGTCTTCCTGTGCCTTGCGATCGGCGAGCCAGGGGGATTTTTCACGATCAACCGTCAGTGATTCTTTTTTGTTGAAATCAATGTTGTCCAGGCCGGCCTCCAGATACTTCAGGGCAAACCGGATGCGTTCTTCACTGCGCTGTATATAGCGGTTGAAAATATCAAAAGCGGGTTTCAGGTTGCCGCTTTTCAGCGCGCTGTCGAGTTCGTCCCGGTAGGGTTCGAATTCTTTAATATCGGAAGCTAAGAAAAAGCTGCGATTGCGATCCAGTGTGTCCAGATAGCTTTGGAAAATCTTGTCTGAACTGTTGTTGTCGATGGTGATTTTTTCGTAGGAATTGCGTTGCAGCAGTTGCACGACATTAACACTGGCAATGGCCTGATTGAGCGTTGGCTTGAGAGTATCGAGCTGCTGTTCGAGCAGTTTTTCCGTATCAACATGGCTATTCTCGCTATCCTTGGCGAAAGCCAATGTCGATGATAATGACAACAGCAGAACAAAAAACAGATTCAGACGGGCAATTCGGGCCTTAAAATGCATCAGATGGTTCGCTCTCTTATCAGTGTCTGCCTGGCGTGTTATCGATAACCGGCAAGGGTGACAACTCCTTTTTCTACCCAGCCCGCTGATGGCTGTTTCTGGGTAATCGGCCGTCTACTCAGCCTTTTTACAGACGTCTAAAGCATGATACCTACAACTGTCGCGGCAGGGAAAGCGATTGTTTTGCCTTTTGCCGGGGCGCAGCTGTATTTGATACTGCAGATTGCAGCCCGCCATGCCAAGGCTTGGTCAGGTTGCCTGCGTTATGTTTTCAGGATAGGACGGCTTGATTCATACGTCATGCCGGGAGATGGGCATGGGGCAAAACCGTGCGATTCTGCCCCGACAGGTTTAGAGAATGGTCAGGTTTTCTTCGCAGTAGAAATGCGTCAGCAGGTTGGCCATGTTGGTGGCATCTTCTGTGCCTGCGAGTTCCCTGATGGAGTGCATGGCCAGTGTCGGCAGGCCGACGTCCAGTGTCATTACGCCCAGTTCCGCTGCTGTGAGCGGGCCGATGGTGCTGCCACAGCCCATATCGGTTCTGGCCACAAAGCTTTGTACTGGTACATTGGCTTTCTGGCAAAGGTGTCTGAACAGGGCACTGGTTTCACTGGTGGTGGCGTAACGCTGATTGGCGTTGATCTTGATAACCGGTCCCTGGTTCATGATCGGGCTGTGGTTGCCATCATGTTTGTCGGCGTAGTTCGGGTGAACGGCGTGGGCGTTGTCTGCCGAGATGAGTATGGAGCGCTGCATGGTGCGGGTCATGGGTTCACCCATGCCAATAATGCGTTCGAGTACATTTTTCAGGAACGGCCCCTGCGCGCCAGTGGCGGATTGACTGCCCACTTCCTCGTGGTCATTGCAGACCAGCAGACAGGGAGAGTCGCTGTCGGCTGCCAGCAGGGCCTGCAGACCTGTAAAGCAGCTCAGCAGGTTGTCTAGTCTGGCTGAGGCGATGAAGTCTTGCTCCATCCCGATGATGGCGGCTTTCTGCGTGTCATAGAAAAACAACTCATAATCCAGTATTTCCGCTGGCTGGCTACTTGGTTCTTCATCCTTGAGGCGATTCATCAGTTGTTGAATGAAATCGACTTTTTCGTCATTTTTCAGCAGAGACAGAATGGGGGGGATATCTTTTTGGGGGTTAACGGGATGGGTGTTGTTCGCTTCACGATCAAGGTGGATTGCCAGGTTGGGGATGATGGCAATGGGATCGCGAAAATCGATCAGGGAGCTGTGCAGTTGGCCCTGCGAGTCAGCCCATGTCAATCGTCCGGCCAGTGACAAATCACGGTCAAACCAGGGGTTTAGCAGTACACCGCCATAGACCTCGACACTCAGTTGGTAGCAGCCTTTTTCCTGCAAAGTGGGATTGGGTTTTACCTTCAGGCAGGGGCTGTCAGTGTGAGCACCGACCATGCGAAATCCCTGTTCTGCATAATTCCCTTTACCTGTCGTAAAGGCAATGATGGAGGAGCCGTTACGGGTGGTGTAGTACTTTTTGCCAGGCGCCAACTGCCAGGCATCGCGTTCGTTGAGTGCGGTAAAGCCGGCATCGTCCAGCTGGCGCGCAATCTCACGGGTGGCATGGAATGGCGTAGGCGATTGATCCAGGAAGGTCAGCAGTTTTTGATTGAAGGTGTTTTGGTCGAAGGTGTGCTTTGTCATGGGTATTCTGTCAGGCAGAGTGAATACCTGACAGAATAACAGTGCCCTGTAGCGGAATGAAGTTATTTCGTGCCAGTTGATGCCTCTGGCAGTGTGACATTCAGCTCCAGGATGGAGACTTCCTCGCGGGTGTCGAACTGGATGCTGACATCCTCGTTTTCCACCGCTACATATTTCCTGATGACGTTAAGAATATCCTGCTTCATGGCGGGCAGGTAGTCAGGGCTGTCCCGACCTGCACGCTCATGGGCGACGATAATCTGGAGTCGCTCCCTGGCGACAGAGGCCGAGGATTTTTTCTCCTTGTTCTGGAAAAGGTCAAACAGGCTCATTAGCGTCCCCCAAACATCCGTTCCAGCAGGCCTTTTTTCCGGGCGTCAAGGAAGCGGTGAGGCAGATCCTTGCCAAGAAAACGGCTGACAATATCATTGTATGCCTGTCCGGCATCGCTTTCTTCCTGCAAAATGACGGGTTGCCCCTGGTTAGAGGCTTTCAGGACCGCCATGGATTCTGGTACAACACCCAGCAGTGGAATGGCCAGGATGTCTCTGACATCGTCCACGCTCAGCATCTCGCCCTTGTTGACGCGTTCAGGGTCGTAGCGGGTGAGTAGCAGGTGTTCCTTGACGGGTTCGAGGTTCTGTTCGGCCCGACGTGATTTGCTGTGAAGAATGCCCAGGATACGGTCGGAGTCCCTGACGGAAGAGACTTCCGGATTCGTCGTGATGATGGCTTCGTCGGCAAAATAGAGTGCCATCAGTGCGCCTTTCTCAATACCTGCTGGGGAATCGCAGACAATATAGTCAAAGTCTTCCTTGAGTTGGTTGAGAATGGCTTCCACCCCTTCCAGTGTCAGCGCATCTTTGTCCCGGGTCTGGGAGGCGGGCAGCACGTAGAGGTTGTCGGTATGTTTATCCTTTATCAGCGCCTGGTGCAGTGCGGCTTCGCCATTGATGACGTTGACGAAATCATAGACGACACGGCGTTCACACCCCATAACTAGGTCCAGGTTACGCAGGCCGATATCGAAATCAATCACAACGGTCTTGTGACCCTGCATAGCCAGGCCGGTAGAGAAGGCAGCGCTGGATGTCGTTTTGCCCACGCCCCCCTTGCCTGATGTGACAACAATTATCTTGGCCAATGAATCATCCCTTACAAACAAACTATATGGGTACAGGTAATAGACGACTGATTTATTCTTGTACAATCAGTGGTCGCGACTGAAACTGTGCCCGGGTCTCATGGCAGTGGCACCACGGCGTCATTGTATCGATTTTTGGCGCTGAGTGTCAGTCTGGAAAGCCGAAGTCGGCTTTGGTTCACAGCGCTTCAAAGCGGAGAGTATCTTCATCCAGCCAGGCGTGAACGGCTGATTTCCAGAATTTCTCGTCTATTGTACCCGCCGGCTTAAAACGGCCATTGATGGAAATCAGTTCGGCCTCGAAATGCTGACAGAAAATGTGTGCCTTGTTGTTGCCATTGACGCCGGCCAGTGCGCGTCCCCGCAAGGGGCCATACACATGGATGTTGCCGTCTGCGAGAATTTCCGCCCCCGCGCCGACAGGCGCCAGGATAATCAGTTCGCCGGGGTGGTATATCTGCTGACCGGAGCGGACAGGGTGGGTGATAATGCGGGTCGTCGGTGAGGATTTTGTCGGTTTTGGTGAGTCGTTACCAACTGTCTTCTGGTTTGCTTCCTGTGTGCTTTCCTTGGGTTGCTGATCCAGGGGGAGTTCACCCTGTGTCATTGGCAGGATGCTGGCTGAAGGCGCTTCTTTGGCTGGTGTCGTGGTTGGATTGAGTTTGCGTTTGACGGTATTACTCTTTTGGGCCGGCAGACAGGCCAGCCCTGCATTGGCTGCTGCTTGCTGAAGCGTATGATTGCCACCGCGGATAGCAAAAATGTTAATGCCAAACCCGGCGCAGAGAGACCGGATATGATCAAAATCTGGTGTGTTGCTGTTATTGCTCAGACGCTCCAGTGCCAGTACAACAGGGGTGTTTTCAAAAAAACGGGGTGCCTGTGCAACCAGAGTCTGAAGCTGTGCGCGAAACTCTATCTCGCTGAAGTGGAACAGCTCCAGGGTCATCAGCGTGACCATGCTTCCTTTCAGTTGAAAGCAGGGGCTTACGGTATGAGGTGTGATCGTGCTGGTCATGGTGGTACCGGTGATCATGCGTGGCAGCATCTTAGGGCTAGGTTAGAGATTGTGGCGTAAGGTGGCAAGAGGTATTGGTCAAGAAAAAACTAAAATCGTTACCCGGAAGTGGCTTCATATTTGGCCTTCTAAAGACGTGTTGTTCTGTGGTGTTGAGTTATTATCTATTCTAAATAAGAAAAAACGTGAGGTTGCTGATATGTTGGCAATAACAAATAAATTATTCCATATAAAAAAGGCTTCCTGTCTATGAGAGGAAAGCCTTGGTAATGATAAATAGGATACTTTTTTTAAATGCTTACATTTACAAGAGGTCTCCTATTTTATTAGCGCAACATTGTTTAATGTTTATTTTAATCCCAAAACCCATTTAACATATGCCACGATGCCAGTTTGATTTGCAGTGTCAGCCGTTTCAGAAGTAACGGTGTCAGCTACTGTATCAGGAGCTTCAGTAACAACTGTGGCTTCTACTGTCTCAGGCTCTTCAGTAGTAACCGTTGCTTCTACTTCTCAGGCTCTTCTGCTAGCAGAGTTTCGAAATCATAGGATGATTTTCCTGCGCATGGCATATTATCAATGTCAGTATAGGTTTTTTCATTTTCACGAGGAACGCTAATATATGCTGGAGCTATATCTTTGTTGTTAACATGATCGTTTGTGTTAACCATTTCAGGGTTAGGCTTGTTGAAAAGATTAATAACCCAGTCTTTTAATGATTTTAAGCCTTCTCCAAGATGATTGAATTTCTCGTTTAAAAATTGGCCAAATTGTGAAAATGCATCCTTAATAACAATTACTTTTCTATGAAATGCAGATGTTGTAACGTCCTTCTTAGGGATCGTGTAAGATTGCCCATCCTTGACAATTCGTATAACTTCTTGAGGTCTGGCTTTGTATCTGGTTGTTTCAGTTGCAATTAAGGTTTGACCAGCGCGAACTGGGTTAGCATTGCCATAAGTTTTTCCATTGCGAGTTATCATGATATATACCTCCTTGTATATCAATAATAAATCAGGTTAAGTCGAGCTAATATTGAACTTCTTTATCGTTGTAAAGATAAGCTAATCGCAGGCTTTTGTAATTTATACAATAGTTTTATCGACTAAGGTCGAATAGTCCGCCGGTTATTAATGTATTCATTAATAACTGGCGGATTTTAGCGGTTTATTGCGCCGCGAAGATTAATCGAATCCCGTCCAGGCGCAGTTGCGCCTTTTGAAGGCACTGGTGGCCAATGGCCGCCTGCTGCTTCAGGA
>MUIA01000312.1 GCA_002084115.1 Oceanospirillales bacterium LUC14_002_19_P2
TTTGTAAAACAGCTGTTCTCCGCTCCCCTGAATAACGAGGCATATTAAACGTCCATCGCCCACTGCTTGATCTTTATTGGTTAATCAGTAAGCGGGACAACTATCCTGACACAGTGGGTACCCGATGACGCTCACATTCAGATATGTGAGCAAAAAACTAAAAGACCTATCGATTGAGATGATTGATTCTGAAAAACAGCAATGCATCAGCCGGAATATTTTTTTTATGACAACCTCATTCGATTCAGCCACTTTGAGCAAATCAGCCTCAAAAAGCCTGAACTATTCGCTGACAAGCTGATCCTTTCGATGTTCCATCGTTTTATAAAAACGGCTTTCCATAAAATATATCAATACGATCCTGCCAATAACCAACTTCTTGATTTTGAAGAAATGATTAATCAGAGCAGTGACATCATCATGCATTCCACAGGTGAGGATAGCGAAACCTCTTTACCTAATAGTCTCTATCTCAGCCCTACCGGACGACGCGTTGTGGTTTATCTGACAGATTTTCCATCCCCTTCAAGTGGACAATTTTCTAGTCAGTCCACAACGCCCGAAGAAGATCCGGGAAGCACATCCGGAATGCCGCAAAATATCGAGGCTTCCAGCCTGGGCGATTGTCATACCCAAAAGGTCAGCTCCTTGCGTATTGTTGTTATTATTAATGCTTGGGGGTTTTACTGGCTGCTCGCACCGGGAAAAAAGAACGAGTCCATCAAACTATTCCGGACCCCCAGAACAGCTGAAATTTATATGAAAACCCAACCAGCTTCATTTTATCTACCTGTACTGGCTGAACAGGCAGCTTACGCACTCCAGCCTGAACCAACGGAGATTACAGGACCGGTGCGAAGACAGTTACAATTTTAAGACAATGACAGGGATGAATGATGCGCCACCTCATGAACACACCACATACTGGAAAGCGTAAAACCATAAAAAAAGGCCGCACAAGGCGGCCATAGATATGGGGTTTGAGCCACACCACCGGTGCAACCTGTCATCCCGTGACAGGCACTGGAGAAGCAACCGATGACAGACTCAGAATAACGCAGTGCCCGACGACTGACCACCGGCTTTACGGAGTCTTACGCATAGCTGACTGCCGCATCGAAACAGATACAAAAGACTACAAACCACACGTTCTGTAGTTTTTCAATACGATGAATTAAGGAGTTTAAATGAAGATGGCGCGTTCGGGAGGATTCGAACCTCCAACCGCCTGGTTCGTAGCCAGGTACTCTATCCAGCTGAGCTACGAGCGCGCAAAAGCGGATCATGATGATTAACATCACCCAAAAGACTGTCAGGACATGGCGCGTCCGGGAGGATTCGAACCTCCGACCGCCTGGTTCGTAGCCAGGTACTCTATCCAGCTGAGCTACGGACGCACATTAAACTGCAGACTTGCCAGCCAACATCTTTCGATATTGCCTGAGTAAGTATGGCGCGCTCGTGAGGATTCGAACCTCCGACCGCCTGGTTCGTAGCCAGGTACTCTATCCAGCTGAGCTACGAGCGCGCAAAAATGGATCATGATGATTAACATCACCCAAAAGACTGTCAGGAAATGGCGCGTCCGGGAGGATTCGAACCTCCGACCGCCTGGTTCGTAGCCAGGTACTCTATCCAGCTGAGCTACGGACGCACATTAAACTGCAGACTTGTCATCCAACATCTTGCGATATTGCCTGAGTAAGTATGGCGCGCTCGGGAGGATTCGAACCTCCGACCGCCTGGTTCGTAGCCAGGTACTCTATCCAGCTGAGCTACGAGCGCACTTCCTTACGGGATGCGAACTATAGAGATACGCGCTGTTTGAGTCAATATGCGGCAAACCGAACCGCCGTCTTTTTTATGCCTTCTTTATAAGGGAGCAATCCGTCGCAACCGGCCCGGCTTTCTCATACAATACGCGCCATGAGCGAACTGATAGCACTGCTGTTGCTGATTGCCGGTATCTGGTACTGGCAGGACACCACCCTGGCCCGGGAGATCGCCCTGCGCCAGTGTCGTCGCACCTGCAGGGAACTCGGCCTGCAATTGCTCGACCAGACCGTCGAGCGGACACGCAGTCAGCTGGTCCGAGTCAATGGCGGGCCACGGGTGTTGCGTCGGGAATACCAGTTTGCGTTCACCACGACCGGGGAGCAGCGGTATGCCGGTTACTTCTGCATTGTCAGAGGGCAAGTTTTGGATCTTCACCTGGACCTGCCAGATCTGACGACAGATGAACATTCGTCACCCCATCAGCTGTACCTGCAATCCGATCAGACAGTGCATTAATACATCAGAGCGCACCACAGACTTTTTTCAGAGATGACTGACAATGCCTAGTGCCAACGAACTCAAGAAAGGCCAGATTGTTGAAATCAACGGCCACTATTACATGGTCAAAAACGTCGAGTCCAAGAGTCCGTCTTCCCGTGGCGCCCAGACGCTTTACAAGGTGCGTTTCAACCAGGTACCCGGCGGCCGTAAATACGACGACACATTTACCGGCAACGACATGCTGACCGACGTAAACATGATGCGTAAGCCGGTTTCTTTCCTTTATAAGGAAGGTGACCTGTATACGTTTATGGATCAGGAAGATTACAGCCAGTACACCCTGGAAGCCTCCGCACTGGAAGACCAGCTGCCCTACATTCAGGACGGTATGGAAGGCATCACCGCCCTGCTGGTAGACGACAGTCTGCTGGCGCTGGAACTGCCCCAGTCCGTGATTATGGAAGTGGTTGAGACCAGCCCGGCTATCAAGGGATCCACTGCCGCCGCTCGCACCAAACCGGCTCGCATGGCTACTGGCCTGGAAGTGCAGGTACCGGAATACCTCGAGCAAGGTGAGAAGATTAAGATCAACACCGAAACCGGCAAATTCATGTCCCGGGCTTAATTCCACGCAGGCATACATGCAGAAAGGGATGACCGGCACCATCGCCGGTCAGATGGCACGCACAGGTTGATGACCGTGAACACACAAGCAATCCTCCTTGATAGCCGGGCCAACGCCCGCCAACTGAGCCACCAACTGAAAGCCTTGAAACCCTGGCAACAGGCGGCTTTTGCCATTGCCATGGCAGAACGGGGCTGGCCTAATTTCGCCCTGTTTGCTGATATCGCGGAATTCGGTGAACCCGAAGAAGTTCGCCACTGCCTCAACATGCTCTGGGATTATGTGGCCGGCCAACAGTCTACCAAGAATTTTGAACGACTTCTCGAACGGCTGGAAGAGCAAACGCCAGATGTCGAGCAATATGATATGTATGGCGTTTACCCTGCGCTGGATGCCGTGGTAACGATTACGACGGCAGTCCAATGCGCCATGCAACCCACACTGGAAGAAGCTGCCAGTACCGGCGCACTGAGCCTGGCGACGATCGGTCGATTCATTCGCTTCCGCGAGGCTGGCGAATTAAGCGGTACAGAGCTGGCTCAATACATTGAAGAACATGAACTCTATGAGGCGCAACAGGCGTTCATCTCAGAGGTCATCAGCTGTCTGGAAACATCGCCAACTCAAAAACCAGAGTTGAAAAAAACACTGAAGCTTCTGGCCGCCAACGACAACACCAGCCACCTGGGGATCAACCTGGACGGCTAACCTCGCACCCCCGTTATACCTTTTTCAGGGTATAACGGGCTTATTGATACAATCGAACGAGATTGTTCACTATCACCTCACGAATCTGCGCCACATCAACAGACACTTCAGACAGCTGAGAAACATCCAGGGTATGGAGTGTTAACGCGGGCATCCCCTGCTCAAAATCGTCCAGTTCTTCCCGGACAAGTACGGGTAAAAAATCATTACCAAGGGTCAAGTAACGGTTGACCAGCTTTTTCAGTCCTACCTGAAAAGGCACTTCCCGCGAGCCCACCAGCCGGTTTCGGGCAGGAATTTTCAGGTAAAGCCCGGAAGCACCAACACATTCACCCGGAAAGACTGAAATGCCGGTATCAACGACAACATCCAGTGGCAAGTTCCGAATACTGTCGCCTGAGCTATCGCCCGTCAGCAAAACCATGACTGGCTGCTCATCATTCTCGGGAATCACAAACCGATACTTCGTGTAGAGCCGCTGATCAGCACGGGAATACAGGCAAAAGCATCCTTCAAAGCGCGCCAGAAAATGCAATGCAGCTGCGCGGTCATCAATACTGCCCAGATCCCAATCCAGATCATCCTGTTCCAGCAGATCTTGCCAGCCGGCATTAACGATGGCCTCGACAGACTGACTCATGCCCCCTCCCTTACGGTCGCAAGTAACAACATTGCTGTATTGATAGCGTTATTATTTTCTGTCGACGCTTATCGCACAGACCATGCCACTGATACCGTTTTTCAGCCGGATGCAGCCTGCACGATAAAGAACGTTAAATCGGTCACAAAACTTCCAACAAACTGCCTACATAATGTACAAATCACTCCGTCAGTCTCTTTTCAAACAGCAACCTATTGAACACAAGATGTTTTGTCTGACAAAAACGGTCACCTTCCCCCTGCCCCTGTGTGACAGATTTGTGAAACCCATCTGACTGTCAAAACAGCCGTTAGCCGATATAATCCAGCCACACCACATGATTCGGAACCGACCATGGATATAGCCGCCTTTGATGATCTGATGCTGACACTGCTGGTACCCGGACTTATCCTGTTCATGGCATTTATCGTCTGGGACCTGGCCAAGCACTCCAATGCCGGTAAGTTCGGGACATTAGTGCTTTTTGGCGTGTTGGGCCTTGGCGTCTTGGGCTTTGTGATCAAGAAACTGGTTGCCATGAATCTTGGGCTTTGACCCAAACCGTCCTCAATAAACCAATAACTATAAACAGATAGACCAACGGGGAGCACGGCTATGAACGATCCCTGCAATACCACAGAAACCCACACCGTTTTCAACCAGCCACCACCATTGGATCCCTACAATATCTTCTCGACGGATATTGCCCTCAGGGAAGCCACTCATTCACAGGCGAAGTGGGCAGAATCAGAGCTCCACACCTACGGCCAACTGGCAGGCAATAGCCTGTTTCATGCAGGGTTTCTCGCCAACGAGAATCTGCCGCAACTGCGCACCCATGACCGTTTTGGACACCGCATTGATCAGGTCGATTTTCACCCTGCGTACCACCAGCTGATGCAAACAGCCATCGAACACGGGCTACCCTCATCCCCCTGGAAAACACCACGATCAGGGGCTCATGTCGCCCGGGCGGCCATGATACACCTCCACAATCAGGTGGAAGCCGGTAGCTGCTGTCCGCTGACAATGACGTTTGCCGCTGTTCCAGCTATCCGTAATCAGCCAGATATTGCCGCTCACTGGCTACCACTGATCACGTCTTGCCACTACGACCCGGGCAATAAACCCTGGTTCGAAAAACCTGGTGTCACCATTGGCATGGCTATGACTGAAAAACAGGGTGGAACTGATGTCAGAGCCAATACCACCCGCGCACGTCCGCTTGGCCAGCGTGGCTCCGGTCGGATATATGCCTTGACCGGTCACAAGTGGTTCTGTTCCGCTCCTATGTGTGACGCCTACCTTGTACTGGCTCAAACCGACAAAGGTTTATCCTGCTTCCTGCTACCACGCTGGCGCGAAGATGGCCAACGTAACGGCTTTTATATTCAACGCCTGAAAGACAAGCTAGGGAATCGCTCCAATGCATCCAGTGAAGTGGAATTTCGTGAGGCTCACGCCTGGCTAATTGGCGAGGAAGGTCGCGGGGTACCGACCATCATTGAGATGGTTGCACTGACCCGTTTTGATTGCATCACCGGCTCCGCCGCACTGATGCGACAGGCTGTCGCCCAAGCTGTTCATCACTGCAGTCACCGTCAAGTCAGTGGCCGGGTGTTGACGGATCACCCACTGATGCAGAATGTCCTGGCGGATCTGGCCCTGGAAAGCGAAGCCGCCCTGGCATTCAGTCTTCGAATCGCCCGAAGCCTTGATAATCCGGCTGATGAGCAGGAACATCTGTTTTGCCGGATAGCCACGGCTATTGGGAAATACTGGATCTGCAAACGAGCACCGGGGCACATCAACGAAGCCCAGGAGTGCCTTGGCGGCGCCGGCTATGTGGAGGAATCTATCCTGCCACGCCTATACCGGGAGGCGCCGGTAAACTCGATCTGGGAGGGAAGCGGAAACGTCCAGTGTCTGGACATCCTCCGAGCCATGCAACGTCAGCCCGGTACGCTAGACGCGATGTTTGCTGAACTGGAAAAAGCAGCCGGTGTTGCCCCTCAACTGGATCAACACATCACGACCTTGAAAAATAGCCTGATCAATACCAGCAACTTCCGCTATGAGGCTCGACGACTGGTCGAAAAACTGGCCATCTGCCTCCAGGCCTGCTTTCTGCTGCAGGCAGGCAATGCCCTGGTGGCTGATACTTTCCTTCGAGCCAGGCTGAAGCCCGAAGGACTGGCTTATGGCACCTTGCCTTCAGGCATCCCCTGCGCTCAGCTCATCAAACGGGCCAGGCCCCTCTAAACCGATTCAGTAGCGCTCATGGCCACCACAACGGTAGACCTTACCAACAATCGTGGTTGCCGTGGTTCCAAGGGAATCCCTACCCCGGGTATGGCTAATATCTTGCACCTGCACAACATTCCCCCCAAACCGGGCTGCTTCATTATGCAGTTCATTACGGGCGCCTTCCATCAGGTTCTTATTGGACGTGAAATCCCCGGTAAACCAGTTGCCCTGACTGCCATAAACCTCCCCCAGATACGTGCAACCTTCCGGCTTGGTATCAACCAGCTCTATCCGATAGGCTTCAGGGTTTAGTCGATTAGCAGAACAGGCAACAAGCAGGAAAGAACACAGACCAACAACAACGTGTTTCAACATGACGATTCAGGATTCCGTACGGTATTACATTGAAGCAGACAACCATGAAGGCAACGGACTCCCTGTAGAAAACCGCCTCCTGACATGGTCTTTACAATAGTGCGGTAGTGTATGTGCAGAACTTTTGAAATGAAAGGCAATGATGTAACAGACAATATGTTTTATACGGCTATCATCTTAAAAAATACAGGTGCCCAGACACTAGCCGAACCTTGCTGTGCATCCAGCCCCACGTAAAAGTATAACCCCACATAGATCGTTGCCCCCCATATCAATCCACCGAGATACAAAAGCCCCTTGCCCCATATTGACCGATAAAGCCAATGCCCCAGCAAAACAGAGAACAAGGCAGTCATTAACAAACCTACAATCAAACACAGTCCGTAAACAGGCAGGACACTCCCATGACTGATCAGCAACTGGATTGGCGCCATAAAGATAACCGGTATATTGAAAAAAAACGCCTGGAAATCACGATCTCCGGTAAGCGTTGCAAAGAAACTGATGACCATACCCCCTGAGACAATCAATAAAAGCGATAGAATCAGCCTTTTCATAAGTCCTTTTTTACCTTATCAAAAACGACTATTTCCCATTAGACAGTCGCAATTACCCATATTTACGTTGTTAACTTTGACTTTAGCAGCTCTTTCAGCGGTTTGGGAAACTTTGCTCTTAGCTTCGCACTGGCCACCTGTTCATGCTTCTGCCAGAGAATACCAAGATAAACAACCAGCAAGCCAATCACAGTCAATGCAACAGGGAAAAACCAGCTCCCCCTGAAGACTGAAAAGGCCAGGTGTCCCAGGTAAAAGCTTACCCCCAGAGCACCCAATACCACAAAGACCCGCCTGATCAATGTTCTCCCAATAACCATCAACATCAGGTTGACACCGCAATACAGCAATTTACTAAACTCATTATTCACATCCTGCAAAGTCATCCCCCCCCAGAATGCTGTAACGCCAACAAGGTACAGCCAGAATGCATAGTCAGCTGACTGTCGTGGTCTCATATCAACCCACAACGCCACCAGTACCATGATAAATCCTATAGTGGACCCCAAAAACTGGACAGTCAGCTAAGTTAAGTTTTCTGGTTGCAATATGACCCTCAGGAGGGAGTCATGGCAGCAAAAAGAAAACGGCATGCCCCGGAATTCAAGGCACAG
>MUIA01000321.1 GCA_002084115.1 Oceanospirillales bacterium LUC14_002_19_P2
AAACCCTCTCCCTGAAACTGAAGGTCAATCATTTTCAGCTCAGGGCGAAGATTTACATGACCGCTCTGCGGGCATCATTCGAGCAGCTAAGGTTATTCGTTACTGCGTAACTTGAGTCAGTAATATGAAATAACTCTCTGGAAGCCGGCGCCGCTTCAAGTTCTGACGACAAGGTCACCATCAGCCTCACCAGTTCGGACGTCAGCACACGTCCTTTCAACTGCAATTCACCATACGCCATTTGCTCAGCCTAAATTTTTTACAAACCAGGCAAGCATAGTGTGCAATACGAAAAACACTGCATATAAAGTGGTTTTTGTTATTTCCTGTGCATAACACCACCGAAGCGGCATGGCGACTGGGCTGCCGTTGGCTTGCAATCACCCACCAATCAGATAACTTAAAAGAGTCGACACCGGAATAACACAATGAAAGGACGCACGTTCCCGTTACCAACACTGCTGAGCATCAGTGTGGTGGCTGCCGTAGGCGGCAGTGGATACGTCTCGCCTGTTTTAGCCCTGTCATCCCCCGTTGGCTACACCGCCGCCTGGCAGTGTATGTCCACCATCAATGAGGACTGGCGCTGCAGCCCAGGCCCCGGGCAGCCCTATACCCTGACACTGGCAGAAGTGAAGGAACTTCGGTCAGAGATTGCCAATTCACTCGCCAACCTGACACTGAAAGAAACCAACCCACGACATCCGGCAGTCGATCCGACAGAAAAGATTCTCGCGCTGAAAAAATACGAAGAACATCCCATGCGCAGCTTGGCTGAGCAGGACTGGGTGGATCGGTTAACCACCGCATCATCCTGGCCGGAAGATCAGAACCTGGTGCCTGAGCCAGATCTGCCCGCACCTTCAGCCGGCGAAATATCAGAGGATGAAGTCCAGAATTCCATTCTTCTTTCACAATGGTTGAAACGGGCGAAGAAGCGTTCCTCCTGGAAAGAGGCAGAAGAACCTGAAGCCGTCAGCCATCTGGACGATACCCGGTTGCTTCACAACCTTGTCGACAATTCGCGGGAAACTTACGAAGAACAGAAGCAGGCGGCCAAATCTGGCGAACAGGATTTATCCGCAGACAAGTGGCTGGATAAGGCAACTGCACGCTCCTCACTGACCGAATCGGATGATCATGACCATAAGCTGGCCTTGTCCGCGCGGGATAAAGAGGTCAAAACATCAGGCATTCTTTCCGGTCTGCAACCCGGCCCGGTGTATCCGCAGAAGACAATCACATCTCCGGATTCCTTGTTGCCACCCGGCATGGTGCAGTCCGCACCGATTGTCAGGAACCCCTACACTGTAGCGAAACAACTGACACAGCAGCAGGCCCAGCCCGCACAACCTGCACCACAACCCGTGCAGGTTGCACAGTCTCAACCGGTATCGCCTCCCAAGCCTATCGGTGTTGGTGGGCAACTGCTGGTCAGGCAGGCTACCGGACAACCGCCGGTTCCCCAGGGATATGTCCCGACACCGGAACCCATGCCAGCGCCTGCATCCGCACCGGCCTATGCAACCGCTCAGACAATATCCCAGCCGCTACCGCCACTGCCCGACGTCGAAGTAACGCCAGCAGAACGTGAAGCTCGTGCGGTGAGGCCAAGCGTTGCGAGTCAACCTCAACGCCGTATGCCCTACGGCATGGACATGCCACCTGACCGCTGGCGTTATGCCCCCCATAACACTCTGCCTCCAAAAGCAGAACATCCCTTGGCATCAGCGCCACAGCGCCGCAGTGATCCAAGGAACGTTAATGTTCCAGGAGGTGTCGAACAACAGCTTCAACAGCCTCATTACAGTTACAAAAGTGGTGTAAACGCGACGTTGTCACCACCACAGTCTGCAGGAAACTACCAGCCATCCATGCCGGCTCAGCCAAACAATGCGGTACCCAATGGACAGACCAGCTGGTCACTGACAGGACAGCCAGTGGCGACTTATGCGCCGGCGCCCCGCCAGGCACCAGCTCCCCAGCAAAACGTTCAACAACAGATAGCACAACAACCTTATCGCTACCGGGCTGATGAACGTTTAGCACCGTCACTGCCTAAATACAGTACTGAGCCATCATGGCCCCAGGCAGCGGCAGAGGATATTCCCAAGCAGAAGCCCGATAATGCTTATTCGCGGATGAAGCAGTTCAACCGGCCACCACCGATATCACCCAATGATATTTTCAAACTGGCCTCCAGTGCGCCAGAGGCAAAACAGTCTGCCCCCGAAGCCAAAAGAAAACCTGAACAACCTTCAACGCCCGTCAACTCGATTGAGCGTTTCCGGCAGAAAACTGCTGATCCGGATCCGATACGATCGCCCTATCAGTCCAGTGCGCCACAACAACCCGCTAATGACCACTACAGGCAATCACCAGATGATGCCTACAATCGTTTCACGGGTAATAGCCGGACGAATACTCAACCAGCAACGCACAACGCTTATGCTTCCAATCCCTATAGTGGCGGTGCCGTGCAACCGGTCAGTTTCAACCGGCAGTCGACGGCAACCGGGCCTGCCGCACTGGATCAATTCCTCAAGGCGCCCAGAAACCATCTGACCATCCAATGGCTCGCCACCACGCAGCCAGCCAAAATCATGCGTCTGCAGCAACGATTCCCGGCATTGCAGGATGCGAGTGTTGTGCGTTTCCGCCGGCAGGGGCAGACATGGCATATTCTCCTGACCGGCATATACCCAAATAAACACAGCGCCAGCCAGTTACTCAACCAGGAACCCTGGAAACACATCGCCCGTGCGCTGAACCCATGGACACGATCCCTCGCCGGTATCCACAAGCTGGATCTGGTCATGCCAAATACAATGCGTACAACACCAGGCGTCGGACAAGCTCCTGCAGCATTACCCCAAGGGGACTACACCATTCAGTGGGCAATTGCCCAGACTGCGGGTGAAATCCGTGAGATCCAGGCGCGTTATCCCCAGCTTTCCGGTGCAGAAGCGATTGAAATTCCCCGCCGTGGTGGCAGCAGCTATGCCCTAGTACAGGGCCGCTATAGGGATAACCTGACCGCCATGGACGCCCTGCGCCAACCACGCATGGCTATGCTTGCCAACGATCTGCGTCCGGTCACACGTCCCATGGCCAGCATCCGAAACAGTCGTCCACTGCCGCAGGCTGTGTTCTCACACATGAGCATTCCCATGGATGACTCGATCCAACGCCTTATGCAGGCACCTGACGGCACGTACACTATCCAGTGGCTGGCGGCCAACAAGCCGGATGTACTGGCAGACCTGCAATACCGCTATCCGGAACTGAATGATGCTGTCACCGTCCGTTTCCGTCGTAACGACCGCGACTGGTATGTGCTGGTTCAGGGACAGTTTCCCAACAGCCGGGCCGCACAACAGGCACTGCAGAAACCCGGTATGCGGGAACTGGCGAACAAGCTGAATCCCTGGACCCGTTCCGTCGCCAGCCTTCGCAACGCTATTGGCTCCTAGAACCGATAGAAAACGGCCCTTTTCCAGGTTGGCGGATCATTTCAGAGCCTCCTGTCTTATTTTCAGATAAAGGTAATCCAGGTCATTGTACCCACACGCTTTATAGATAATGCGTTTGATTACCCCGTTAAA
>MUIA01000245.1 GCA_002084115.1 Oceanospirillales bacterium LUC14_002_19_P2
GTGCTTGGCATGCGGGCACTGACAGAGACAAAAGGACGCTGGGATCAGCTATGGGAACGAATAACCTGTGAAAACAGGCTTGGAGAGCCAGTATCTGCGTATTAATCAGAGAGAGCACCCCATGCAGAAGCTGTATCGGCACCAGTATCAGCAGATTCCGTTATTGGGGGCAGTTTCTATTGTTGTGTAATTGTCTGAAAGGGTTCAGGTTCTCTATTACCCGTTCTGTAACTGGGTAATAGAGAGTCTGGAATTAACTACTTCTGGCCACTGCGAAGCGCGCCAGCTCTTCCATGGCATTCCTGTGTTCGGAGTCTGGCAGACAGGCAAGGGCACTGATTGCCTTGTCGGCCTGTTCATGTGCTTTCTGCTCGGTATATTCCAGTGCGCCGGAGGATCTCACAATGGCGAGAATGCTATCAAGCTGTTCAAGCCCGCCTTTCTGGATAGCTTTGCGAATCAGTGCGGCATCTTCCGGAGAGCCTTCACGCATGGCGTAAATCAGTGGCAGAGTAGGCTTGCCTTCGGTCAGGTCGTCGCCGACATTCTTGCCCATTTCGGCGCTGTCGCCGTTGTAATCGAGCAGGTCGTCGATCAGTTGGAAGGCCATGCCCAGATGGTTGCCATAGGCTTGCAGCGCTTTTTCCCGGGTTTCATCAGCGCCGGACAGGATTGCCGCGGTGTGGCTGGACGCTTCGAACAGCATGGCCGTCTTGCAGCGGATGACATCCATGTATTTTTCTTCGGAAATGGACGCGTCACGCACATTCATCAGCTGCATGACTTCCCCTTCCGCGATGACGTTGGTGGCATCGGCCAGCACGTTCATTACCGGCATGTTCCCAATATTGACCATACACTGGAAGGCGCGGGAATACAGGAAATCACCCACCAGGATACTGGGCGCATTGCCCCACTTGGCGTTGGCAGTGGAGCGTCCGCGGCGTAAATCCGAGGAATCCACAACATCATCATGTAACAGCGTCGCGGTGTGCAGGAACTCAATAATGGTCGCGAGTTCCACATGGCGCTCACCGGTATAACCGCAGGCACGGCCAGCCAGCAGAACCAGAAGTGGGCGCAAACGCTTGCCACCGGCCTCGATAATATAGTGTCCGATCCTCTCAACCAGCGGTACATCTGACTGCAGTTGCTGGAGGATGCAGGCATTAACGGCCGTGAAGTCGTCTTTGACCGTATCGTAAATAGTGCTGACTGCAGGGTTTTGAGTCATTGAGGCGGGCGCTTATAACTAAAGGTAAATTCCCGCGAATCCTATGGGGTGGCGGGTAGACTGTCAAGCAAAGGCGGAGAGATTGGGGAAGATCGGTCTTGTGCACTTATTGGACATTCCTTACAATGGCCGCCCCAATCTGGAGATCCCGCCCGTTGCTACTTTGTTATGGTGTGCCGGTTTACCGGAAAGCATCATGCAGCACAGGCACAGGAAACAGTGTTGGTTAACAGAAAATTCCACCCGTCCGGGTGGATGCCTTTAACAAAAAGGCCCAGGATTTTCGGAGACTAAAATGTACGCAGTTATCAAAACTGGTGGCAAGCAGTACCGTGTTGTTGAAGGCGACACACTGAAGATCGAGAAGCTCGATATTGCCACAGGTGAAACCGTTGAATTTGACCAGGTGCTGATGATCGGCAACGGCGACGACGTAAAACTCGGCGCACCCGTTGTTGAAGGCGCTAAAGTAGCCGCTGAAGTGGTTGCTCAGGGCCGTGGCAAGAAAGTCATGATCATCAAGTTCCACCGCCGGAAGCACCATCGCAAGCAGATGGGCCACCGTCAGTGGTTCACCGAAGTGAAAATCACCGGTATCAGCGGCTAATATCAGGAGATTGATCAATGGCACATAAAAAGGCAGGCGGTAGTACTCGTAACGGCCGCGACTCGGAAAGTAAACGCCTTGGTGTGAAGCGCTTCGGTGGTCAGGCAGTTGCTGCGGGTAACATCCTGGTACGTCAGCGCGGCACCCGTTTCCACGCCGGTGAAAACGTAGGTGTTGGCAAGGATCACACTCTGTTTGCCAAGGCAGACGGCAAGGTGGTCTTCGAGGTGAAAGGTCCCAAGAATCGCAAGTACGTGCGAATCGAAGCGGCCTGATCCCGTTGTGAGATAAGCCGTGAGGATTGCGGTGTTTTCACACAGGTGAAGTCAGCGCGTTTTCATGGTTGAAAAGCCCCGCCTACGGTCGGGGCTTTTCTTTTATGTCCGGGTGGTTCGGACCGTTGGAGAAAACGGGGCGCGGATGGCCCGGCAGGTGGAGAAAGCGTTATGAAGTTTGTCGATGAAGCACCGATCTTCGTGGAAGCGGGCAAAGGCGGCAATGGGTGTGTGAGCTTCCGTCGGGAAAAGTTTATCCCCAAGGGCGGTCCTGACGGCGGCAATGGCGGCAAGGGCGGACACGTCTATGTCGTGGCGGATAATGATCTGAATACTCTGGTGGATTACCGTTACCAGCGCAAATTCAAGGCGGAAAACGGTGAGCAGGGCCGTGGTAGCAACTGTACCGGCAAGCAGGGCGAAGACCTGGTGCTGAAGGTGCCGGTGGGTACCACTGTTATTGATGAAGATATCGAAGAAGTCATCTGCGACCTGACCCATGCCGGCCAGAAATTCATGGTGGCCAAGGGCGGTCATAACGGGATTGGTAACAGCTGCTTTAAATCCAGCACCAATCGGGCGCCGCGTGAGTCCACGCCGGGTAAGCCGGGTGAGGCGCGTAACATTCGTCTGGAATTGAAGGTGATTGCGGACGTCGGTCTGCTGGGTATGCCGAATGCGGGTAAGTCGACCTTTATCCGTTCCGTATCCCATGCCAAGCCGAAAGTGGCGGATTATCCCTTTACGACCCTGGTGCCCAACCTGGGCGTGGTGAGCGTCAAGCAACACCAGAGTTTTGTGATTGCGGATATCCCCGGGTTGATCGAAGGCGCAGCGGAAGGTGCTGGTCTGGGTATTCGTTTCCTGAAGCATTTGTCCCGTTGCCGGATTCTGCTGCACCTGGTGGATGTGGCGCCGTTTGATGAGTCTGATCCGGTAGAATCGGCGAAAGCCATTATTCATGAGCTGGAAAGCTTCAGTCCTGCCGTGGCGCAACGCGACCGCTGGCTGGCGCTGAACAAGGTTGACCTGTTGCCAGAGTCGGAGCGTGATGCGATCTGCGATCGCATCGTCAGCGAGATGGGCTGGGAAGGGCCGGTATACCGGACTGCTGCGATCAGCGGACAAGGTACCGAGCGTCTCTGTCAGGACATCATGCGTTTCATTGAAGAGAAAAACCTGCAGGAAGCGGAAGACGAAACCTTCGCCCAGGCGGAAGCTGAGCACCGTGCACGCATGGAAGAAGAAGGCCGTATCCGGATTCACGAGCAGGCTGAACAGCGTCGACTCAAGCGTCGTGCGATGAAAGAAGCGCAGCTGGATGAAGACGACGATGACGGTGAGGTGGAAGTCATTTACGCCCCTTAAGAGGCTGTCGCGAAACCAGTATCAACGGGTAATATACACACAGCTGCAGATAGCCCGTAACGACCAATGACAACAAAGCAAAAAATTGACCTCTGCCGAACTCCACAATTCGATTTTTT
>MUIA01000081.1 GCA_002084115.1 Oceanospirillales bacterium LUC14_002_19_P2
AACCTGTGCCTTGAATTCCGGAGCATGCCGTTTTCTTTTTGCTGCCATGACTCCCTCCTGAGGGTCATTTTGCAACCAGAAAACTTAACTTAGCTGACTGTCCAGTTTTTGGGGTCCACTATACAAGCCAATCGTACCAACAGATTGGACGGAACTTGCCTTTATTTATGAAATATCCGGGCTAATTATTCAGACGCTCGATATTTGATTATGATCCGGTCAAAAGCACACCTGTTTATTTATACAGATAAGGATCACCATGAAAAAGCTTTTGGCGCTTGCTCTTATGAGTGTTATCAGTGTCGGAGCCCTCGCGGATGACTGGAAAAAACTCGGCGAACGCCGTGTGTCATTCAACAGTGAGACTGATACGATTCATGTCAGCGGTTTTAAGGGGAAATTTGACAAGATTTTCCTCCGTGTTGAAGACGCACCTATCCGTCTGGAAAAGATCAAAGTTGTTTTTGGTAATGGCGGCCATCAGAACTTCTATATCAGAAAGCGTTTGGAAAAAGGACGTCAAACTGTACCGTTGAGACTTATCGACGGTGATCGGGTTATTAACAAGATTGAACTGAATTACCGGACAGCCATGGGTGGCTACAAGACCGCAGAAGTGAAGGTCTATGGTCTGCGCAGCTGATCGGGCATCCATATGACATTTTCAGACAGGTGACAGGCAACTGTTACCTGTTTTTCATTTTGGGGGCTCGGAAATATCAACACACTCAGTATGTGTTGGGATCAGTAAGGGGTGATCTTCCGGTAATTCGGAAAATGTGACGGGATAATCATTCGGCTCGAACAGATTGAGTGCCTCACAGCGTGCACTGAACTCGTCCTCCGCCATCACTATAGGTGATTCTGGCAGGGTTGTAGGATCAAATCCCCACTGGTGCCAGACAGGGTTCTGCGGATTAATAATGCGGATAAGATAAGCGGCCATCATACTGTCCCTGAAATAGCAGAATTACTCTTTGACCAGTCGAAGGTAGCCCCGGATGTTTTTGTGCATGTACTGCTTGGTTCCGGAATACAGTGACGAACTGATGTAATAATGTGCACTGTCGTGTTTTTCATAACGATAGTCTTCTGACGTCATCTGTAAGCCCTTAAAGGGGGAATCCGGGAATACTGCTAAATCAATGGCTGGTGTCTTACAGGCTGTAACGACCAATGTTTCCAGCTCCAGATAGGTTGGCAGTCTGTAACCTTGGATATAGTGGGAATAGTTAACACCTCTATCCCAATCGAATTCGGTGGGTATTCCGTCGCAGTGATCATCAGTAAAGTTGTCAGGTGTACCCGCATCGTTATGGGTTTGACCGACAAGACAGCGCTGCCAGGTCAAACCGGTTCGTGTATCGGTTACGGTACCATCTGTAGAAAATCGGTAATATTTGTGCTCGGGAGTGTAACTGGTTTCACAGGTCTGTTCTTTGGCTGTCAGTGAATTGGAAAGTGTTATGAGGCTGGCGACAGCAAAAGCGCTTATCTTTTTGCTCACTGATCTGCTTCCTGTTGTTTGTTGCTAGCAGGGATGGTCTCAGCTTTTTCTTTCGGTAGTGATTTGTTGACAAGCTTTTTCTTATTGTTCTTTGTGACAACTTGCTCCCTAATGAATCGCGCATAGGCGCGACTGTTTTTCTGGAAAAGCTGCGTGGACGAAGAATAGAGGGAGATGGCATAAAAATACCGGTTTTTTTTATCATTGTTCTGGGTTTTCTCGTCCGCAGACATTAACAATCCCTTGTGCGGTGTACCAGGGAAAATGGTCAGGTTAACGGCGGGCGTTTTACACGCGGCAATCATTGTCGTTTTCAGTTCTGTGATACTGGGCAGTCGGGCCTCAGGATTGCGCTTCATGCGTTCCTGCATATCAAACCACCTGAGCTTACTGGGTTTCCCCTCGCAGTAGTCGTCAGTAAATTTATCTGCTGTACCAGCATTATTCAGTGTCTGTCCGACTAGGCAACGTTCCCAGACCAGCCCTGAGGTTCGATGGCGAACCGTGCCGTCAGCGTTAAAATGGTATGCCGTGGTATCGGCCTGATAGCCAGGATCGCAGTGTTGTTTGTTTCTGACGGATGGCAGTAATTGCAAGAAAACAACAATACTTATGAGTGCGGCAAGCATTCCATACTTATTCATGCCAAATTCCTTCGAACAGCATACGGCGATTGCCTGATAACAGTCGGCAATCAATATCCCTTGGGCATATAACGATTGGTTCGGTTTGGGCTGATCTGAACAGCGCCTTCTCATTTAAAGAATAGTGTTTGGTGCAGCTTTTTGTGTCTTAGGTGGCTGACATTTTGTTGACGTTTCTGCCGGTTTTGTTGCCGGTAAGTAAGGTGACTTAATCTGTCATGAAATTGAAATAAATGGCTAATAATAATAGGCTCCAGAAACACTTAGAACGTGCCTGTCTGCAGCATCTGTGCAGAAATCAGGTTCCAGATTATTCTTCTTTAGCGGTAAATCAATCTGTGATCAAAACACTGGAGATTTTCTGGCAGTTTTTCCTGCTGGGGTGGACCAGCTTTGGTGGTCCGGCGGCGCATATTGGCTATTTTCGTCATGCCTTCGTGGAGAGGCTGCAATGGCTGAGTGATGAGCAGTATTCCCAGCTGGTGGCCTTGAGCCAGTTTCTGCCGGGTCCTGGATCCAGTCAGGTCGGTTTTGCCATTGGTTACCGACGGGCCGGCCTGCTCGGCGGTTGTGCGGCATTTGTCGGCTTCACCTTGCCGTCTTTCGTTATCCTGCTGGCGGTCGCCATGAGCAGTCATGCATTTTTTGACGCCAGCTGGTATCAGTGGGTGATTGAGGGTCTGAAACTACTGGCGGTTGTCGTGGTGGCGGATGCCATCATCCAGATGTACCGGAGTTTCTGCCAGCGTTCGCTGACAGTGGCGCTCTGCGTGTTCAGTGCGGCTATTCTCCTGATTGTGCCCGGCGTACAGGCCCAGATGGCTGTATTGGTACTGGCTGCGGGCATTGGCTGGCGATGGTTGCCTGCGTCAACAGACCAACGTGAAAACTACCGGATAAAAGTCTGGCCATTGGTGCTATTTGGTGGTTTGCTGCTATTGCTACCACTGGTGGCGGGGCAGCGTCCGTTACTGACATTGTTCAGCGACTTCTATCAGGCGGGTAGTATGGTATTCGGTGGTGGTCATGTGGTTCTGCCTCTGCTTCAGAACACCACGAAAGATCTGATCAATACGGATACGTTCCTGACCGGCTATGCCGCCGCACAGGCTATTCCCGGCCCCATGTTCACCTTGTCTGCCTACCTGGGATATTTTGCATCTGATGCGATACCGGTTCTGGGAGCCGTGATTGCCACCATTGCTATTTTTCTGCCGGGCTTTCTGCTGGTGATCGGGATGCTGCATGCGTGGCAGGCGGTTGCCGGTAGGGCCA
The DNA here is from genome assembly GCA_002084115.1 of Oceanospirillales bacterium LUC14_002_19_P2. Taxonomy (GTDB): domain Bacteria; phylum Pseudomonadota; class Gammaproteobacteria; order Pseudomonadales; family Endozoicomonadaceae; genus Kistimonas. The sequence goes on from MUIA01000081.1 coordinate 3,427, forward strand.
GAGTTGCAGGTGCCATCAGTGGCATTAATGCTTCGGTGGTGGGGCTGTTGGTGGCTGCGATGTATTCCCCGGTCTTTGTCACGGCGGTACATACGTCGCTGGAATTTGCCCTTGCTCTGGTTGGTTTTTACTTGCTGCGAGTCAGACGCTGGCCTGTCTACTGGCTAGTCGGATTAGCAATTGTATTGGGGGCACTGGTCCTTAAGGCATGACAGGCTGATAACAACCACTATACGAGTGAGTATGCACTGTTAGGTGGTTTAAATTTGGGGAAGTTAGTAATTGTGGGGAGGGTTCCAGCGGTTTGCCGGAACCCTGATCCGATCAGAGCGGGTTGTTCTTGTAGAATTCGAAGTGGTCCTTGAGCATGGCCTTGTATTGCTCCATGAATGCTTCCACATATTCTTTCTGGTTGGTTGAGATGCTCTTCTGATCCGCTGAGGCAACCAGGAAGGCATTGTAGCGAGCCGCTGCATAAAGGAAGGCGTCGCTGATAATATTGATTGGCAGCTTGCGACCTTCGGCATGTTTGTTAGCCAAACTGATAAAGGAATTAACGATCTCCAGAATCTCTGCCTCTGTTTCTTTGTCGATCTCGAAAGGCATATCGGTGCCATTGGGGTCCTTGTTATCCGTGGATGCAGCATCCTTCGCTGGTGTGCTGCCTGGCGGTGTGAATTCTTTTTTTGCGCCCATTTCGCCAGGACGGTTGAACTGATTATTTGCGGCAGCGGCTTTCTGTTTCTCAAAGAAATCCTTCATATCGAAATCATTGCTGTTACCTTTATCCATAACCAAGCTACTCCTTACATAATAAATACGACGTTATTTGAATCAGGTGTCTATTACGTAAGAAAGATATTTGGGGTAAAAGTTCCTGAAATAATTCTGTTTTTTAGCCTTGTTAGCCCACAGGGTATCTAAGGTGGTGACGGGCAATAAACGGGTATTTTATCAATTAGCCAATAGTCGAAGTGTCTCGGGTCAAGGTCGGTTGAAGTTGGCACTTGATCCTGTTAATCAGCATATTTAAAACAGATGGTTATAAGCAGCTTTCTTTGCTGAAGACTTCCTTGAATATTATGGGTTTTTGCTTTTGTGGCTTAGGTAGAGTAACCAGTTGATGTGGGAAGGTAAGGGCCTGTGTGGTGATGCAGCCAGCTCCCGGCTGCTGATTCTCGACCCTGACTTCCAGATAATGACATTTGTCCAGAACCGCTGTGATATGAATGTGGTGTCCGCCAGAAGGCTGTGTTCCCATCTGAGCATAGAGTGCCACCTGGGTATTGAAATCAATGTTTTCAGCCATTTTGGAACTATTAGGCAGCGCATTGAGTGCTTCAGGGGTGCGGATGACCAGCAGCGCCTTATTCGGATTTTGATAGAAGAAATGATAGGTGTTGATGATGCTAATCGGAATCTCTCTGGTGATACAGGCATCAGTCTCGTCATCAGCAGCGTGGGCAATCGGGAATGCTGTGAGAAGCAGGAAACTGCCCAGGTGAATGAGTTTTATTGCCAGATGACTGTGTTTCATGGTTATGGCCTGAAAACATTGATGTGTATTTTGACATTAAGTCCATGTGGCATGAGTGATGGCCTGAAACCCTATTCTGACTGCCGCAGATGATTTTAGTTCATAAAAAGCCTGTAGAGAGCAGGCTGGTGAATGTGACCTTCTTGATATTCGCACGGTATTATGGGGCTTTGGATAGCAGGGAACCGCTCCCTTGAATCACAAGACTCAATCCCCGATTTATGAAGGCTTTCTCATTGGTCGCCATAGCCTTGATCATGCCGGTTCAACAGAGATTCATCTCTGGGTGACTACTGCGGATGCAGGGGTTGCGAAGCTCATTATCTCGGGGGAACGCCCCGTATTTTTTGTCAGGGATGAGGGTGATTCCAGACTGTCTGAGTGCCTTTCGATGGCCGGTATCAGCCATGAAAGCGGGTCAGTCGCTTTGGAAACCTTTAAGCATGAGCCCGTACGAGCGGTCTATACCCCGACGCTTGAAACCGGATTCAAGGCGCAAGACAGTCTTCGAAAACTCGGTGTGACACTGCTGGAGGCAGATATCCGGCTACATGAACGTTACCTGATGGAACGTTTTATTACCGGAGGTATCGCGTTTACAGGACGGGCGGTCAGGCTGCGGGGATATACCGAATTCCATGATGTCAAAGTGCGCCCGGCGGATGTGAATCCTTCTTTTTCCGTGCTTTCCCTGGATATTGAGTGCTCTGCGGATGGAGAGCTTTATTCTATCGGTCTTTCCGGTGATATGGTCGAGCGGGTGCTGATGATCGGGCCTGAGATGCCGTGTGTAAGTCCTGATTGCCATAGCGATGCCATTTACTGGGTTGAAAATGAGCGGTCATTGTTGAAAACGCTTGAAGCAGAGATTGAACGGCTGGATCCGGATGTTCTGATTGGCTGGAACGTGGTCAATTTTGACTGTCGGCTCTTGCTTGAACGGGCGCGATCCCATGGTTTCCGGTTGTGTCTCGGGAGAGGGAGGCAAGCTGCCAGTTGGCGTGAACGCCGGGGTGAGTCCGGTGCAGGTTTTGTCACCGTGCCCGGGCGTGTGGTTATTGATGGGATTGATGCGCTGAAATCAGCGACTTACCAGTTTGCAGATTTTACGCTGGAGACTGTGTCACAAAGCCTTCTGGGCAGGGGGAAGGTCATTGAAGATGTTGATAACCGGATGGCCGCGATTACCCATGACTTTCACCACGATAAACACAAACTGGCCAAGTATAACCTGGAGGATTGCAGGCTCGTTTTGGACATTTTTCGTCAGACCCGGTTGCTGGATTTCCTGAGGCTGCGTAGCCAGCTGACGGGGTTGGAGCTGGATCGTCTGGGCGGTTCTGTCGCCGCCTTCACCCATTTGTACCTGCCAAGACTTCACCGTGCCGGTTATGTGGCGCCGAACTTGCCCGAAGGCGGTGGGCTGGCCAGTCCCGGTGGTTATGTGATGGATTCCAAACCTGGATTGTATAACAACGTTCTGGTGCTGGATTTCAAAAGCCTTTATCCATCGATTATTCGTACATTCAAAATTGATCCGTTGGGTTTAGTTGAAGGCCTTAAGCAGCCTGAACATGCGATTCCCGGCTACCGAGGTGCCGTCTTTTCCCGTGACCACCACTTTCTGCCGGCAATTATCACTTCCCTCTGGCTGCAACGGGATGAGGCCAAGCGGCAGGAGGACAGAGCCCGCTCACAGGCCATCAAGATTTTGATGAATTCATTTTATGGGGTGCTCGGCTCCGGAGGTTGCCGGTTTTACGATACCCGCCTGGCCAGCTCTATTACGCTTCGGGGGCATGCCATCATGCAACAAACCGCCCGCTGGATTGAAGCGGGGGGATATCAGGTCATTTATGGTGACACGGATTCCTTATTTGTCCGCCTGGGTGACAATTTCAGTCCGGAAGAGGCCGGTTGCATCGGCAAAGCGTTGGTGATGGACATCAATCAACGCTGGCAGGCGCTCTTGCAGGAAGAGTATCAGCTGGACAGCTATCTGGAACTGGAGTTTGAAACCCATTATATTCGCTTCCTGATGCCGACTATTCGCGGAGCGGAAACGGGCAGCAAGAATCGTTATGCGGGATTCAAGTGGACGCCTGACGGAGTGCAACTGGTATTTAAGGGGTTGGAGTCCGTTCGTTCAGACTGGACGCCGCTGGCCAGACAGTTTCAGGTTCAGCTGTTTGAACAGGTGTTTGCCGGTCAGTCGCCTGCTGACCTGATCAGAGAGACTGTCACGCAGACACTGGCCGGTGAAAGGGATAGCGAGTTGGCCTACAGGAAGCGTCTCCGTCGTCCCCTCAATCAATATGTCAGAACCAGCCCTCCTCATGTTCGTGCAGCACGTCAGGCCGATGAGTGTAACCATGTTGCGGGTAAATCGCTGCGCTATCAGAACAAGGGGTGGATCAGTTATATCATTACAGTGAATGGGCCTGAAGCTGTGGAGTATCGCGTTAGTCCCATTGATTACCAGCACTATATCGACAAACAGATCAAGCCGGTTGCTGAGGCGGTTTTACCCTTTGTGGGAGAAAGCTTTACTCAGTTGTGGGATGAACAATTACAGTTGTTTTAACATCGCTATCGCTTGCTCAATCATATTCGTTGTATTTTTTACTTTGTCCACGAACAAGGTCTGCGGGATATTTTTTGCAGTTCTCTGCATATTTCTCAGTGACAGACTGCATTAGGTCAATATTCAGCTTATCTGCCAGACGGACGAGATAAATCTGAATGTCCGCCAGTTCTTTGGCAACGTCTGTCAGCTTGGTTTCGGATAATTGGCTGGACTGCTTTTCCGTCAGCCATTGGAAATGCTCCAGTAATTCGGCTGCTTCCACATTTAAGGCCATTGCCAGGTTTTTAGGTGAATGGAATTGATCCCAGTCCCTGTCCACTGCAAATTGTCGTAACTCATATTTTAATTGATCCAGATTTTTCATTAATAATCGCCTGATTAACTCAAGTTACGCAGTAACGAATAACCTTAGCTGCTCGAATGATGCCCGCAGAGCGGTCATGTAAATCTTCGCCCTGAGCTGAAAATGATTGACCTTCAGTTTCAGGGAGA
>MUIA01000416.1 GCA_002084115.1 Oceanospirillales bacterium LUC14_002_19_P2
ATGTGCGCCCGAGTTGAACAGCTCAGAAAGACTGTGGGAATGGATGCGGGAGCATGAGCTATCCAATAAAGCGTTTGAGGGTTACGAGGATATTGTGGATTGTTGCTGCAATGCCTGGAATAACCTGTGTAGCGAGGCTGGACGGTTGTTCAGTTTATGCTCTCGCCAGTGGGCACTTATGCAGTAGTTAGAAAAGGCGATTGGTATTACGCCCTGAAGCTGGTGGCCCTGGCGATCGATGAGCCAAATGACGGACTGGTGGGTCGATGCAGTTCCCATATGGGGATGGTGGTTCGGGATGACTACAAAATGAACCACCTGGATGAGGTGAACCAGGTGCTGGGGCTTCACAGCCTGCTGGATACGGATCCGGTTACTGTGTACCGGCAGCATGCCAACCGGTTGAAGAATGCGGGTCTTTAAACAGTATGGGAAGGGCTGAAAACGCCCTTCCGTTCTGCGAGGGGTGATTATTTGTTGTCGGGGATTTCCAGCGAATAATCCACGGAAAGAATGTTCCCGCTATTGTCTGTTTCAAATATAAATCCCATCAGGTCTCGGAAAAATACACCACGAATGAAAAGCCACTGGTTGCCATTCTGTCGGATAGCTTTGTGTTCCATGTCTTCGCTGCCATATCCCTCACTGATGGGATACAGAATATCCAGTGCTTCTTCCAGGATGGAGGCATCTTGCCGGCTTTTCAGCTGGAAATCTTTTTTCAGGAATTTCTTGAGTTCAGGCACTGGTTGATTGGTTGAGGGTCTGTCTATTTCGATGACCTGGCCTTTCTGCATGGCCAGAATGACTTCACTTTCTGAGCTGTAGTTATTGTTTCTTCTGGTAATCGTGGTGTCATAAAACTGTGCGGAAAACGCCCTGATCAGGGCTTTGCTCTCCAGCTTGGTGATATCCGTTTCTATTTCGACCTTATCACGCTTCAGGATGGCGGCATGAATAGCCTGTTTTTCCACTTCGGTGAGGGACTGGTTGGGTCGTTTTATGGGCTGTATCGGTAAGTTGGCCGGAATTCTCAGTGCATAGGAAGCATCGGTAATATTGCCGCTGGCGTCTGTTTTAAAGACAAAGCCTTTCAGGTCCTCAAAGAATGCACCCCTGATGAAAAGCCACTGATTACCATTCTCCAGAACGGCTTTTTGATTCAAGTCTTCATTGCCGAATGTTGTTCTGATGGGATAAAGAATATCCATAGCCTCCTCAAGGAGGAATGCATCTTGTGGGGATTTTATCTGGAAATCTTTGTTCAGCAGGCGCTGCAGGTCAGGGAGTGGCTGATTGGTGTTAGGGGCTTTGAGTTCAACCATTTGGCCGTCAAGGTTTGTCAGTAGGGCACTTTCTTCCTGGGTGTGGTTATCTGAGTGCTGGATGATGGTGACGTCATAGAAGGGGGTTGAAAAGACCCTGGCCAGGGCGTCGTCTGTTCGCCGTGTGGCTTCTGTTTCAATCTTGAACGTTTCTTTTTCCAGAACGGCCTGGTGGATTATTTGCCTTTCTTCAGGCGTCAGGGGTTCGGCTGCGAGTGCCTGAGTGGGGCTGGATAACAGGGTGGCCATTAGAAGGAGTAGGGACGCGTAGGGGTTGTTCATTGCTGAGTCTGCTCCATGCATGCTGTCTTTTGGGTTCGTTGTAATGCACCCATTTCTGGGGGATTTTTAGCGGGATGCTTTTAGGGGGTCAGTATAGCGCGACTGTTCCTTTGTCGTGGGGAAGGGCGTGCATTCAGGCTGCTTCATGATCGAGTCCGTGGGCTGGATCGCGTTATCCCGTTGTATGCTGGTGGTAACCTGGCCATACCCCGTGGTATTCGTAATCGTTTTAACTACGGCCTATGGCCTGGAAGTTTAAGGATGTTAGTGTTACTTGCTACGTTTGTTGTCGCTATTCATAACGTTAGCCAATACATTTGCAGATTGGCCATGGCTATCAAGTGACTGCTTAAGGTAATGGATTATCGCATCAATCAGGCTGGACTTTCGCAGATCCCGCCCTTATCCCGTAAGCGTAAGAGGGTGGCTTGCTCCTCTGGAGTAGCAAAGCGCCGTTGTACCAGAATTCCTGCTATTGCGCATCAGATATGGGTTTCACACCCTTCGGGTGGGCAAGTTCCGCAGGATCGGCTTCTGAATGTTATTTCGTTATCGAGTCAAATGATGGCTGCAGGCTGGGAGTACCGACTGTGGACTAACAAAAAGATTGTGGTTTTTCGGTCTTTGGATCGGATGGTGCTTGGCGGGCAATCTAAGTACAGGGGGCTTGGGCTTGAAACGAGCAGGTCTATTAAAGTCTATGAAGACAAAGAGGTGTTTCCTTTTCTTCAATCCATTAACAAAGATTTATATCGTGAATCTTCTCGTAGAGGTGAATTTCCAGAACTGCTGCCTGGGCATGAGAAACGCTTTGCGCGAAACTTGCTGACTAATTATTTACTGGAGAGTGTTGGGGAATATAACTATGCCGTTAAGGCGGATAATCTGAGATTCGCAATTCTGCATGAATTTGGTGGGGTTTACATTGATACAGATACACAGTTACCTGGTTTTCTCGAGGGAAGGCAGCAAGTCAATGCTAGAAAGGTTTTTCCGCCCTTGAATAGTTATGATGGAGTTGTTCTCGTAGAAGGTTGGTGTACAGGCTGTGCTAGTGATTTGATTGCTGCAGCCAAAGGCGCCCCGCAGATAAAGTATCTTCTGCTAGATCAATATCTGCATCGCAATATGCTGGAAAACCAGATTTACACTGTTGAAAGGCGACGTAATGTGGCGGATGTGGTTGATAATCCAAGACCGTCCATGTTTTGGGAGCGCTGTGTTGTAAAACGTTTTCCGAAGGGGAAAGGTTGTGGTTTGCGAATGGAAACCTATGAAGGAATGTATCCTGACTCTTCTTTGGCAGAAAGCTGCATTACCTTGGATGATATGATGAGATATCGTGGTGGTGCAATGTATAAGCGGGTATGCGGTTCTTACCCTGTTAACCAGATAGGGTATGGCCTCGTGTGCAAGAAGTTGCCAACGTTTTTTAATGAGAATGTCAATTCGTTAAGGTATAGCTTAACGTTGCATACGACAGGGCCTTTTACTTTACACAGACTGTTGAACGAGAAGTATGCCACATTCCAAAAACGACAAAAAAATAAATACAGACGATTGTTTTTCAGACTGCAGCCTGATCCTGGAGGCCGTAAAAAGGGGGAAAGAGGTTTTTTGCTGTCGCAAACGGTTTGGGGGGATTTGAAGCGCTGGGCGGCCGGGAGTTGGGATCAGCCTCTGGTTAATAAAATGTTTGCACACGAAGACTATAGTGCCATGGAAGCATTGGGTGGCTCTGGTTTTTAATGTTAAGACTCATATTTTGGGGGTATTTTGAGAGCATAAGAAATAGAAAGAATATTGCCGTTGTCATCTGTTTTGAAAATGAACCCTTTGAGTTCCCTGAAAAACATGTCTCGAATAAAAAACGGGTGCTCTTTCGAAATAATTAAAACTAAAGTACTCAAAAAGGCATCCTCATAAAATCCGACATATTCTTGTGCAATCCGTTCCCTGCTGGTTAACAACTATGTCTACATCTGTCATTA
>MUIA01000175.1 GCA_002084115.1 Oceanospirillales bacterium LUC14_002_19_P2
ACCGGTTGCGGTTGTTTTGCCAAAAGAGGACAGAAGGTAGTCAGAGTACAGCTCAATCAGATCGTGTTTCATACCGGCAATAATGCCGTATTTTCAGTCTTGTGCGTAACTTGAGTGAATAAGAAAGAGATCGAAAAACTGGTCACCGAATTGTGGGTTCAGGATGACAATCTCTTATGCTGGCCTGTTGTTGACTGTGAGGCGATGCATTCTCGAGAGCAAATAGTCAATTTTGGTCGGGAGCGACTGCGTGATGTCAGGATGAATATGGACTTTCAACATCCGGTGGTATTTCTGGGGGGGGCTACGCCTGTTTGAGTGCTGATATCCTGCTGGAAGAAGAATGCGAAACGACAGGAGAAAGGGTATCCGTAGCGCCGGTAAGAGGAACGTATATTATGGAGCGTCAGGGAGATAGCTGGCGCGCGAGACATGGGCACTTATCTTTGCCCTGTTTCTGAAATATCCGGAAATAAGGAAACTTGGCAGGCTGAGTACGAGTAGCGTAGCCTGCCACAGGTTATCCATTATTGGGCATCAACTGTTTGACCATTGACCTTCTGGCTGTCGTCACCCATCAGGTACAGGTAAGCTGCCATAATCTCTTCAGGCGCCTTCAGCGTCATCGGATCTTCTCCAGGGTAGGCGCTAGCCCGCATGGCGGTTCTGACGCGGCCGGGGTTGATGCAGTTGACGCGAACCTCGCTGATACCGTCTTCTTCATCAGCCAGTGTCTGCATCAGGCCTTCAGTGGCGAACTTGGAAACCGCATAAGCTCCCCAGTTAGCGCGACCTTCATGGCCAACGTTGGATGTAGTGAAAAGGATGGACGCCGGGCCGGATTCCCGCATGATCGGCAAAAGTGCCTGGGTCATCATGAATTCAGCATTGACATTCACTTGCATGATGCGCTGCCACATATCCGGATCATATTGTGACAGGGGACCCAGCTTGCCTAGCAGTCCGGCATTGTGCAGAAGGCCATGAAGTTGTCCGAACTCTTTCTCGATAGTGGCCGCCATGGTTTCATAATCATGTATGGCTGCGCCTTCCAGGTTCATGGGGTAGATGGCAGCCTGGGGCCAGCCGTTGGCTTCGATGATGTCGTAAACCGCTTCCAGCTTTTCCGTCGTGCGACCCAGCAGGATGACGGTAGCGCCATGGCGGGCAAAGGTAAGGGCGGCGGCCTTGCCGATGCCATCACCAGCGCCGGTCACCAGAATAATCTTGTCCTGCAGAAGGCCTTGGTGTGCCTCGTAGCGGTTGGCTACCGTCGTAGTTTCTTTGTTGTTGCTAGGCTGTTGTGACATGGTGTCCTGACTGCGTGCAATGGTTTGAAAACGTGTCAATGCTTACGGGTGGGTTGAGATTTTCACTGGTGCGGGAGGCGCCAGCGGTTGTCATCCAGCCACTCAAGAATATTGTCGGGTTGCTCCGCATTGTAGTCGGCTTCCCAGTCCAGCGGATTGTCTGTATCCGGGATGAAACCGTACAGCGCGGCGATCGTGGTCATGCCGGCGCTGCGTCCCGCATCAATGTCGCGTTTGTGATCCCCGATATAAATGCAGCGACTCGCTTCACAGTCCAGCTGCTCGCAGGCCAGCCACAGTGACTCAGGATCCGGCTTGCTGCGCCGGACATCATCCGGACACACCAGAACACTGCTGCGTCGACTGAGTTGCAGCTGCTCCAGTATCGGTTCAGCCAGATCGCGGGGCTTGTTGGTCACAATGCCCCAAGGCAGGTTGTGGGCTTCTATCGCGGTCAGCAGTTCGGGAATGCCGGTATACAAAGATGGTGTTGAACTGCGCTGCTGGTCTTCGATGTGCTGCGCGTAGTATTCCAGGAAGCGGTTGCGGTAGGCATGAAAATCCGGTGCTGATTCAGTCAATCCATAGGCCAGTGTCACCATGGCTCTGGAACCATTGGATACGTTGGCCCGGATGATGGGGGAGGGTAGAACAGGTCGATTGTCTTCCGCCAGCATGGCGTTCAGAACATGGATAAAATCGTCGGCGGTGTCGAGTAACGTGCCATCCAGATCAAACAGGACGGCGTTGATATCGGTGGTATCCAGTAGTTCGTCCATTCTCGTTCTTTATAGGCGATGGGCCGGCAGTGGTCTGGCTGAAAGCCCATCAGTTGTCCGGTATTTTACGCGTTGACACGTTGACCGTTTATGGCTGTTTGCTGGTGTGAACCAGGTAGTTCACATCCAGATCCTGCTCTTTCAGTCGGTAAACGTTGGTCAGCGGGTTATAGACCATACCTGTCATATGTCTTATATCAAGTCCGGCGCTGCGACACCAGCCTGCAAGTTCGTGCGGGCGAATAAATTTATCGTGCTCGTGTGTTCCCTTGGGGAGCAGTTTCAGGATGTATTCGGCGCCGACAATGGCAAAGAGCCAGGATTTGGGTGTCCTGTTAAGGGTGGCAAAGAAAACGTGTCCGCCCGGTTTAACCAGTCGTGCGCAGGCATCAATGATCTTTCCCGGATCCGGAACATGTTCCAGCATTTCGAGGCAGGTCACAGCATCAAAGCTGGCGGGTTGTTCATCCGCCAGCTGTTCGGCCGTGATACGCTGGTAGTTCACCTCTACACCGGTTTCGAGGCTATGCAGGCGGGCTACGGCAAGGGGGGCTTCCCCCATGTCGATGCCGGTTACTTTAGCGCCCCGGTGAGCCATCGATTCACTGAGAATGCCACCGCCGCAGCCGACATCCAGAACGTTTTTTCCGGCAAGGCCAACCTTCTCGTCGATGTAATTGAGGCGCAGCGGATTGATCGCATGTAGCGGCTTGAACTCGCTTTCGCGATCCCACCAGCGGCTGGCCAGGGCTTCGAACTTGGCGATTTCTTCGCGGTCAACGTTGGCGTTGTAGCGTTCCTCGGTCATGCATTGGCCCCTTATGCGCGCTCGGAGATCTTTTTCTGCCACTGGCGGGCGTTTTCAATCAGGAATGATTCATCCAGCGTGGTCAGGCGACGGTTGTCCATCAGCAGGCGACCGTTGACCCAGACATGGGTAGCCTGGTTGCGGGTTGCGGTGTACACCAGCTGGGAAATCGGGTTGTAGAGCGGGTAGTTTTCGATGTCATCCAGCGCGAACGCCGCCATATCCGCCAGCTTGCCATTTTCCAGTGAGCCAACCTGATCCTCGATGCCCATCGCACGGGCGCCGTTGATGGTGGCTGCGGCCAGGGCCTCATGAGCGCTGAGGGCGGTGGCGTTATGGCCCACGGCTTTTGCCAGCAGGGCGGCAGTGCGCATTTCACCGAGCATATCCAGGTCGTTGTTGCTGGCGCAGCCGTCGGTGCCCAGGGCGACGTTGATACCTTCCTGCTGCATTCTGTCCAGAGGCATAAAACCGCTGGCCAGCTTGAGGTTGGATTCCGGGCAGTGCACCACGTGGCAACCGTTGCGGGCAATCAGTTGGTAATCGGCTTCGTTCATCTGGGTCATGTGGACGCACTGTAGGCGTGGTGACAGGAATCCGATGTCGGCCAGACGTTGGATCGGGCGCCGGCCGTCCTTCTCGATGGCTTGGTTAATCTCGTCAGCGCTTTCGTGGATGTGCATCTGGACCGGCAGGTCGAGCTGTTCCGCGAGAGTCGCAATTTTCTTCAGGGGCTCGTCACTGACGGTGTAGGGGGCGTGGGGACCAAAGCCAACCCGAACCAGTGAGTGGTTACGGAACTTGTCGTGTGTCGCCAGGCCTTTTTCGATGTAGTCATCGGCATCTTTGCCCCATGTGGTGGGGAAATCCAGGATGGGGAAGACAATTTGGGCCCGCATGCCGGCATTGTTGGCAGCGGTTGCGGAGGCGTCGGGGTAGAAATAGTTATCGCTGTAGGTGGTGGTACCACAGCGGATCATTTCTGCGATGGACAACCGGGTACCGTCATGGACAAATTCTTCGCTAACCCAGCGGCCTTCGGCGGGCCAGATATGGTTGTTCAGCCAGTCCATCAGCGGCAGGTCGTCAGCCAGTCCACGGAACAGTGACATGGCGGCGTGGCCGTGGGCATTGATAAAGCCCGGTATCAGGGCATGACGGTCCAGATTATGTTCCTGTGCAGCCTGGTAGCGGCCAGTTACATCTGCGGTTGGCAGGATGTCGATGATGCTGTCGCCCTGAATTGCCAGGCTGTGATATTCCAGTATGTCACGGTTGGTGTTGACCGGAATAACCCAGCGGGCGTGGATCAGGGTATCGACCTGCTTGATGCTGTTTGCGGCGTTCTGTGTCATCAGGGAATCCTGTCAGGCGGTATCGTCGTGCAGTCTTTCTGCTATTTGGCTGCATCATATCGTATTTCTTGGGCAGGCGTGACCGTCGGAAACCCTTTTTATGGATATATCTGTCTATTTGTGGGTCTCAAGGTTATAGCGTGTGCTGATGCTGGTGTGATGGCAGGATTGGGAGGGGGTATGACTAATCATTCCGGCGCCATATAGGCAGATTTAGGCCGGTATTTTTGGTGATGCAGTAAACAGCCTGTGGTATCATGCCAAAGTTTATCAAATCATTGGAAGTTGTCGGTGTTCAGGCGAACTGATAGCCGTTTATGTTCGTCAGCAGGCTTTCGGGCACTGACAGTTGCATAACTTCCCGATACCGTTGGTCGATCAGGCAGGTTTGTCTGGCAATAAGCCGGGCAGCAACCGGACAAGGGGTTCGTTTGCGCCTGTTGTCCTGGCCTCTTTCTTCAGGGGGCAGGATCTTTCCGGCGGGTCATCTGTAGCAAGGAATATTGGGCGTTTATGGTGGATACTGCGAACGAAATTCTTCCGGTCAATATCGAAGACGAGCTGAAACAGTCGTATCTCGATTATGCCATGAGTGTAATCGTCGGGCGTGCCTTGCCTGATGTCCGTGACGGCCTCAAGCCCGTGCACCGCCGTGTGCTGTTTGCCATGAGCGAGCTGGGCAACGACTGGAACAAACCTTACAAGAAGTCCGCGCGTATCGTCGGTGATGTCATCGGTAAATACCATCCCCATGGTGACTCGGCGGTCTATGAAACCATTGTGCGCATGGCTCAGGATTTCTCCATGCGTTATACCCTGGTCGATGGTCAGGGTAACTTCGGTTCCATTGATGGTGACTCGGCGGCGGCCATGCGTTACACCGAAATACGCATGGACAAGCTCTCCCACGAGTTGCTGTCTGATCTGGACAAGGAGACCGTGGACTATGTGCCCAACTATGATGGCACGGAACAGATCCCGGCGGTCATGCCGACCCGTATCCCCAATCTTCTGGTCAACGGCTCTGCCGGTATTGCCGTCGGCATGGCGACTAATATTCCGCCGCATAACCTGACCGAAGTGATCAACGGTTGCCTGGCGTTGATTGATAATCCCGACCTCACGGTTGATGATCTGATGACCTATATTCCCGGTCCGGATTTTCCAACCGGCGCCATTATTAATGGTAAAGCAGGGATTCTTCAGGCTTATCGCACCGGTCGTGGTCGTATTTATATCCGTTCCAGAGCGGAAGTGGTGGATGATTCCAAGCGTAAGCGTCAGGTCATTATCATTCACGAAATTCCTTACCAGGTGAACAAGGCGCGTTTGATCGAGAAGATTGCCGAGTTGGTGAAGGAACGCAAGATTGAAGGTATTTCCGAGATTCGTGATGAATCCGACAAGGATGGCTTGCGGGTTGTTATCGAATTACGCCGGGGTGAAGTGGGTGAGGTTGTACTGAACAATCTGTATGCCCAAACCCAGCTTGAAAATGTATTTGGCATCAACGTGGTTGCGTTGGTGGACGGTCGGCCGAAAACGCTGAACCTGAAAGAATTGCTGGAAGCGTTTGTCCGGCATCGCCGCGAAGTGGTCACTCGTCGTACCGTCTATGAGCTCCGTAAGGCTCGTGAGCGTGGGCATTTGCTGGAAGGTCTTGCGGTTGCCCTGTCGAATATTGATCCGATCATCCAGATGATCAAGGATTCGCCGACCGCTCAGGAGGCGCGTGAGCGTCTGATGGCTAAAGGTTGGGACGCAGGTTATGTGCAGAAAATGCTTGAGCGTGCAGGAGAAAACGCCTGTCGTCCTGATGATCTGCCGTCTGTGTATGGTGTTCAGGGAAATCTTTACCATCTGTCACCTGCGCAGGCACATGCCATCCTGGAGATGAAACTGCACCGCCTGACAGGCCTTGAGCATGAAAAACTGCTCAATGAGTATCAGGAATTGCTGGTCAGGATTGCTGAACTCAGTCTGATTCTGGCGGATCCGGCGCGTCTTATGAGCGTTATCCGTGAAGAGTTGCAGAAAGTCGTTGCAGAATTTGGTGACGAACGTCGTACGGAGATCACCAGTTCCCGTCGCGACCTGACGGTTGAAGACCTGATTACTGAAGAGGACATGGTGGTCACCCTGTCCCACGCGGGTTATGCCAAAACTACACCGTTGGCGGAATACCAGGCTCAGCGTCGTGGTGGTCGTGGTAAATCGGCGGCATCGGTCAAGGAAGAAGATTTCGTTGAGCATATGCTGGTTGCCAATACCCATACCCGTATCTTGCTGTTCTCCAGCAAGGGTAAGGTGTACTGGCTGAAGGTGTATGAGATTCCCCAGGCGGGCCGTACGTCCCGTGGTCGTCCGGTGGTGAATATCCTGCCGTTGGCGGAAGGTGAAAAGATTACTGCCATGCTGCCGGTTGAGGAATTTACCGAAGGGCATTACGTCTTCATGGCCACCCTGCGTGGTACGGTCAAGAAAGTGCCGCTGGAGCAGTTCTCGCGTCCGCGCTCTTCCGGTCTGATTGCTCTTGAATTGAATGAAGACGATATGCTGGTCGGTGCTGCGATCACCGATGGTGATCGTGATGTCATGATGCTCAGTAATAGTGGTAAGGCGATTCGTTTCAAGGAAACCGATGTGCGTGCCATGGGACGAACCGCTCGTGGTGTCCGTGGTATGCGTCTGGCGGACGATCAGCACGTAATCTCTCTGATTATCCCGGATGATGATGCGCACATCCTGACGGCCAGTGAGAATGGTTACGGCAAGCGCTCTGTCGTCAATGACTTCCGTCTGACGGGTCGTGGTGGTCAGGGCGTTATCGCCATGCAGTGCAATGACCGTAATGGCCAGATGGTCGGTGCCGTGCAGGTGTCTAACGGTGATGAAATCATGTTGATTTCTGATCACGGTACGCTGGTGCGTACACGGGTTGAGGAAATTTCCGTGATGAGCCGTAACACCCAGGGCGTTCGACTGATTCGCCTCTCTGCCGGTGAGCGCCTTGTAGGCGTAGAACGGGTGGATGAGCCGGAGGAAGACGAGTCTGTCCTGGCGGATGATGGTATCCAGGAACCGGATGCTGAAGCGGAAACTGCAACGGAAAGTTAAGCGTCACTCAGGCAGGCTGTAACCATAACTGGTGCAGCCTGTCGCTTATGGATGATGTAAGACAATGTGCAGAAGTTGCAATAAAAACGAAAATCGAGCCAAGCAAGCAAACTTTTCCGATTATTCCCTGTCTAACAAGAATTAGCGGATAAAAGTGCGATAACGGTGAAAAACAGGCAGTGCCGTCATGACAAGAGCCTTTAATTTCTGTGCGGGTCCCGCCGCATTACCCACTGAAGTCCTTGAGCAAGCCCGCGATGAGATGCTGGACTGGCAGGGACGTGGCATTTCGGTCATGGAGACCAGTCACCGTAACCCGGAGTTCATGGGGGTGGCTGCGCAGACGGAGCAAGATCTGCGTGATCTGCTCGCCATTCCTGATAATTATCGCGTCTTGTTTATGCAGGGTGGGGCAACTGCGCAGTTTGCGACAGTGCCACTCAATCTGCTGGGTAAGCGGATGTCGGCAGACTATCTTGATACCGGACACTGGTCTTCCAAAGCGATAAAAGAAGCCTCTCGTTATTGTCAGGTGAATGTTGCGGCCAGTAGTGCAGAGGCTAATTATGCGACAGTGCCTGACGCTTCACAGTGGCACTTGTCATCCGACGCCGCCTACGTGCACTATACCCCGAACGAAACCATTGGCGGTCTGGCCTTTACTGATATTCCGGACACGGGTGATATTCCTCTGGTGGCGGATATGTCCTCATCTATCCTTTCCGAACCACTGGATATCAGCCGTTTTGGTCTGATCTATGCGGGTGCACAAAAAAATATAGGTCCGGCGGGTATTACACTGGTTATCGTGCGTGAAGATCTGATGGGTTTTGCTTCGGACGCTTGTCCGTCGCTTCAGAACTACCAGTTGGTTTCGGATAATGACTCCATGCTCAATACGCCACCAACCTTTGCCTGGTACCTGTCAGGACTGGTCTTTCAGTGGCTAAAACGTCAGGGCGGTCTGAAAGCTATTCAGGCATTGAATCAGCGCAAAGCTGGCAAGTTGTATGCGGCCATTGATGGCAGTGATTTTTACAGCAACCCGATTGAGACCGCCTACCGGTCCATCATGAATGTACCGTTCCGTTTGGCGGATGATGTCCTCAATAGCACGTTTTTGAGTGAGGCAGCTGACGCTGGCTTATTGAACCTCAAGGGGCACCGGGTTGTCGGCGGCATGCGCGCCAGCATCTACAATGCAGTGCCTGAGGCAGCGGTTGATGCGCTGGTTGCCTTTATGGCTGACTTTGAGCGACGTTACGGGTGATTGTGTTCTTCATGAAAAGCCTGTCTTCTACGCATGGCTGTTTGGCGAGTGATAACGGATAACGGGTGATCAAGATGGCGGACCAGGAAAAAGACCTGAAAGGGCTTCGGGATAAAATCGACAGTATTGATGGCAAGATTCTGGAGCTGATCAGCGCCCGTGCGGCGGTGGCCCAGGAAGTTGCCAGGGTCAAGGAAGCAGCGGGCGCCACGGATGCTTTTTTCTATCGTCCGGAGCGTGAGGCACAGGTATTGCGTCGGATCATGTCGCGCAATGATGGTCCTCTGGATGATGAGGAGATGGCGCGGCTGTTTCGTGAAATTATGTCGGCCTGTCTTGCGCTTGAGGAACCTGTACGGGTTGCCTACCTGGGGCCTGAGGGAACCTTTACCCAGCAGGCAGCGCTGAAGCATTTCGGGCATTCTGCGGTCAGTGTGCCTATGGCAGCTATTGATGAAGTGTTCCGGGAAGTGGAATCGGGTGCCGTTAATTACGGCGTAGTCCCAGTAGAGAACTCATCGGAAGGGGTGGTCAGCCATACCCTGGATTCCTTTATTCATTCATCAATGCGCATTTGTGGCGAGGTGGTGTTGCGAATCCATCAGCATCTGTTGGTGGGGGAAAATACCCGAGAAGAGAAAATCACTCGCGTCTACTCTCATGCCCAGTCGCTGGCGCAGTGTCGTAAATGGCTGGATTCTCACTGGCCAATGGTAGAGAAAGTGGCTGTCAGCAGTAACGCGGAGGCAGCGCGCAGGGTTAAAGGTGAGTGGAACTCGGCGGCGATTGCCGGTGATATGGCCTGCGAGCTGTATGGGCTGAAAAAAGTCGCTGAAAAGATTGAGGATGAGCCGGATAACTCCACCCGATTCCTGATTATTGGCAATCAGGATGTGCCAGCCAGCAATGAAGATAAAACGTCTATCGTTGTCTCCATGCGAAACCAGCCGGGCAGCCTCCACAGGTTGTTGGCACCCTTTCATTGCTATGACATTGATCTGACCCGGATCGAAAGTCGTCCATCACGTTCGGGCGCCTGGAATTATGTCTTCTTCATTGATTTTACCGGCCATCGGGATGATCCGAAGGTGCAGTATGTACTGAAGGAGGTTGAGGCATTTGCCTCAGAGTTGAAGGTGCTGGGTTCATACCCCAAAGGGGTTCTGTAAATCACCTTGTAACGGGCTGTCAGGCTCGCAATATCGGGAGTAAAA
Organism: Oceanospirillales bacterium LUC14_002_19_P2; assembly: GCA_002084115.1. Taxonomy (GTDB): domain Bacteria; phylum Pseudomonadota; class Gammaproteobacteria; order Pseudomonadales; family Endozoicomonadaceae; genus Kistimonas. The sequence goes on from MUIA01000175.1 coordinate 9,854, forward strand.
GCAGAGATGGGGTGTGATTACATAGCGCTGGCAAACCCTGGAGTGCAGGGCTTGCAACCGTATCAGCCGGGAAAGCCGGTCAGTGAAGTCGCCAGGGAGTTGGGGCTTGAAGAAAGCGCAATTGTGAAGCTGGCAAGTAATGAAAACCCGTTGGGTCCTTCACAGAAAGCGGTGGATGCGATGGCTCGGGCTGTGGGTGATTTGGCCCGTTATCCGGATGGTAATGGCTTCGCGTTGAAAGCTGCGCTGTCAGCGAAGTATGGTGTTGCGGCGGAGTGTTTTACGCTGGGTAACGGTTCCAATGATGTTCTGGAGCTTGTGGCCAGAGCCTATGTGGCCCCGGGTGATGAGGTGATTTTCTCCGAGCATGCCTTTGCGGTGTATCCCATTGTGACTCTGGGTGTGGGTGGTGTCCCCGTTGTTGCTCCTGCTCAGGACTGGGGGCATGACCTGACTGCCATGGCAGACCGGATCAGCGACAAAACCCGCGTTATCTTTATTGCCAATCCTAATAATCCGACAGGTACCTGGCTGAAGCGCGATGCGTTGCAGCCGTTTTTGGATAGTGTGCCTGAGCATATCATCGTCGTTCTCGACGAGGCTTACTGCGAATATGTTGATGAGGCAGAGTACCCCAATGGGCTGCTCTGGCTGGAGCACTATCCGAACCTTGTTGTGACGCGCACGTTTTCCAAACTCTATGGGCTTGCCGGGTTGCGGATTGGATATGCGGTGGCCGGTGCATCAATTACTAATGTGCTGAATCGTATCCGGCAGCCGTTCAATGTGAACAGTGTGGCTATGGAAGGTGCGCTTGCGGTTCTGGAAGATGATGCGTATCTTGCGCGTTCCCGCCAAGTGAATACGGATGGCTTGCGTCAGCTTGAAGTTGGGCTTACAGGTTTGGGGCTGTCATGGATTCCCTCCATTGGTAACTTCGTCACGTTTGATACCGGCGGTGATGCGAACGGTATTTTTGACCGTCTGCTGCAGCGTGGTGTGATCGTACGTCCGATTGCAGCTTATGGTATGCCGAGCCATCTACGGGTGTCTGTAGGTACAGAGGCTGAGAATCAGCAATTTCTCGATGCTCTGAAAGCAGTCCTGAAGGAGATCGCTGATGGCGGATAAACCTTCGCTGCCGCCGTTATCGGACAGTACGGTACTGGTAATCGGGCTTGGGATGATAGGTGGATCTCTGGCCGCCGCGCTGAAGCAGCGGGGTTCTTGTTATCGTGTGCTTGCGTGGGATCGTGATCGGCAATCGCTGGCTATTGCATTGGAGCAGGGCATTATTGATGGCTATCAAGACTCCCTGGAAGCGGCGGTTAATGATGCAGACCTTCTGGTGTTAGCGGTTCCTATTCTCGGAATTGGGCCTCTGCTGGAAGAGTTGGCGGGTCTCGAGGTCGACTGGTCCCGCAAAGTCATTACTGATGTAGGCAGCTGTAAGCAGGTCGTTGTGGATGGTGCCCGAAAAGCTTTTGGACGCTTGCCGGAAAATCTGGTGCCAGGTCACCCTATTGCTGGTTCGGAGCGTAGTGGGGTTCTGGCCGCGAATCCGGATCTGTTTGAGGCTCACAAGGTCATCCTGACCCCGACTGAGCAAAGCGCCGAAAAGGCCATCAATCGTGTGACGGGGTTATGGGCAGCTTGTGGTGCGGATGTGCTCCACATGGATGTCGTTCATCATGATGAAGTGCTGGCAAAAACCAGTCATTTGCCGCATTTATTAGCATTCTCTTTGGTGGACACCCTTGCGGGTGAGAAAGATAACCAGGATATCTTTCGCTATGCGGCCGGCGGTTTCAGGGACTTTACCCGGATTGCCGCCAGTGATCCCACCATGTGGCATGATGTTTTTCAGGCCAATCGCCAGGCTGTACTGGAGGCGCTGGATGCGTTTCGGGAGGGTCTGGACACTTTGTGTCAAGCCGTTTCAAGCGGCGACAGTCAAACCATGCGGGGTATTTTCACCCGGGCCAGGGCGGCGCGGGAGCATTTTACCAGCATGCTGGAAAATCAGGCGTATCTGAAACCCATGACAAACAGTCAGTTGACCTATGTGGCCCAGCCGGGCGGTTCCGTATGCGGTGATATTCGTGTGCCAGGCGATAAATCGATTTCCCACCGATCCATCATGTTGGGCGCCCTTGCGCAGGGCGTCACGGAAGTTGATGGTTTTCTGGAAGGTGAAGATGCGCTGGCGACGCTGCAGGCGTTTCGCGATATGGGTGTGGTCATTGAAGGTCCGCACAATGGCCATGTCACTATTTACGGTGTTGGGTTGCACGGGCTGAAACAGCCGGCCGGCCCACTTTACTTGGGCAATGCCGGTACTGCCATGCGACTGATGGCCGGATTGATGTCTGCGCAGGGTTTTGATGTTGAGTTGACCGGTGATGAATCCCTGTCAAAGCGTCCCATGGGGCGAGTGGTTGACCCACTGCGGGATATGGGGGCGGAGATAGAGACTGCACCTGAAGGGCGTCCTCCATTGAAAATCCGTGGTGGTCGTTCACTCAAGGGTATGTCCTATGCCATGCCGATGGCTTCTGCACAGGTGAAATCCTGTCTGTTGCTGGCTGGTCTCTATGTCGAAGGTGAAACGTCCGTAACTGAACCGGGCGTGACCCGCGACCATACCGAGCGTATGCTGTCCGGTTTTGGTTATCCCGTGGTTGTTGAGGGTAATCATGCAGCCCTTGAAGGTGGTGGCTCGCTGACGGCAACGACAATCGATATTCCTGCGGATATTTCATCTGCGGCATTTTTTATGGTGGCTGCGAGTATCGCACCGGATTCCGACGTGCTGCTGAAGCATGTGGGGATTAATCCGACCCGCACCGGCGTTATTGATATCCTGCGCCTGATGGGGGCGGATATCACCCTTGAGAATGAGCAGGTAGTAGGTGGCGAACCGGTGGCTGATATCCGGGTGCGCTCTGCCCAGCTTAAAGGGATTGAAATACCGCAGGAGTTGGTGCCGCTGGCGATTGACGAGTTCCCTGTGCTGTTTGTCGCAGCAGCCTGTGCAGAAGGAAAGACGCTGTTGCGTGGTGCAGAGGAGTTGCGGGTCAAGGAGAGTGACAGAATCCAGTCCATGGCCGATGGATTGCAGGCGCTGGGTATTGATGCGCGGCCATTGCAGGATGGTATTGAAATTCTGGGTGGTGATATGGGTGGCGCGACCATCGACAGCCATGGTGACCACCGTATTGCCATGGCGTTTGCGGTGGCGGCATTGCGTGCCAGTGATGAGATTATCATCAAGGACTGCAGCAATGTTGCTACCTCATTCCCCAATTTTGTGGGGCTGGCCGATTCAGTTGGCTTCAGACTTAAAGTGATTGAGAAGATCAGACGTGATTGAAAACAATGTTCCTGTTGTAACCATTGATGGTCCGGGAGGATCCGGTAAGGGAACGCTTGCCCGTTTGCTGGCCCGCGAGTTGGGCTGGCACCTTCTAGATAGTGGTGCACTGTATCGTTTGACGGCGCTGGCCGCTGTGAATCACGGCGTCAGCCTGGAGGATGAGGAATCCCTGAAAGTGCTGGCAGCCCATTTGGATGTGCAGTTCCTGGCCGGTGATGATGGCGCCTCCGAAGGCGGTATCGTGCTCGAAGGTGAGCATGTGGAAAATGCAATCCGTACCGAGGAGGTGGGAGCCTGGGCGTCCAAGATTGCTACGCTTCCGGAAGTGCGCAGGGCGCTGCTGTCAAGGCAGCGGGCCTTTGCAGAGATGCCGGGACTTGTGGCGGATGGCCGGGATATGGGCACGGTGGTGTTTGATGATGCGAACATCAAATTTTACCTGACCGCTAGCACGGAAGAGCGCGCAAAACGCCGTTTTGAGCAGTTGCAAGCCCAGGGCGTAGATGTTATTCTTGACCGCCTTTTAGCCGATATAAAGGCGCGGGACGATCAGGACAGCAATCGCGCAGTTGCGCCGCTCAAGCCCGCTGATGATGCGATTATCATAGACAGCACTAAACTGACAATACAGGAAGTGCTGGATAAAGTGCTGGATACCATGCGACGTAACGCAGTGATCTGAAAATCGGCACCTATATTCGAATTATGCATCAGCAGATAGCTATTGACCTTGTAGTCTTATAGTTGTGCTGAGTATTTGGTAATGCTCGGCACAGTGTAAAGAAGGTGGCAGCTGTTTGCTGAAGCACGGTGGGGTAATGGTCTTGACGACCGTAAACGTGGCAGGAGCCTTATCCTGCTACAGGTCGTACAGCCAGCGACGGACTGATAACCCCTTTGTGATGATTAACCCGTACAGGCTGGTGGTACGGTGGGAATCATGCGAAATCATCAACGTTTTGGTCCTGTTCAGGCCGCGTTGCTCTGTTTCGTTTGACATCTTTAACAGGAATGACAATGACTGAATGCTTTGCCGACCTCTTCGAAGAGAGTCTGAAAGAGATTGAAATGAAGCCTGGTTCCATCATCGATGGTATCGTGGTTGATATTGATGGCGACTGGGTTATCGTTCACGCTGGCCTGAAATCCGAGGGTGTTATCCCTGTGGAGCAGTTCCGCGCTGAGAACGGTGAGCTGACCATTCAGGTGGGCGACACTGTTCAGGTAGCTCTGGATGCAGTCGAAGACGGTTTCGGTGAAACCAAGCTGTCCCGTGAGAAGGCCAAGCGTGCCGAATCCTGGAAAGAGCTTGAGAAAGCCTTTGAAGCCAATGACGTGGTCAAGGGTATTATCAGCGGCAAGGTCAAGGGTGGCTTCACCGTTGATGTCAGCACTATTCGTGCGTTCCTGCCTGGTTCTCTGGTTGATGTCCGTCCGGTTCGCGACACTGCGCACCTGGAAGGCAAAGAGCTGGACTTCAAGGTTATCAAGCTGGATCAGAAGCGCAACAACGTGGTTGTTTCCCGTCGTGCCGTTCTGGAGGCTGAAAACAGCGCTGAGCGTGATGCTCTGCTGGGCACCCTGCAGGAAGGTCTGGAAGTCAAGGGTATCGTTAAGAACCTGACCGACTACGGTGCGTTCGTTGATCTGGGTGGTGTTGACGGTCTGCTGCACATCACTGACATGGCGTGGAAGCGTATCAAGCATCCGAGCGAAATCGTCAACGTTGGTGACGAGATCAACGTCAAGGTCCTGAAGTTCGACCGTGAGCGCAACCGCGTATCCCTGGGTCTGAAGCAGCTGGGTGAAGATCCATGGATCGCCATCAAGAACCGCTTCCCTGAAGGTACCCGTGTATCCGGTCACGTCACCAATCTGACTGACTACGGCTGCTTCGTAGAGCTGGAAGAAGGCGTTGAAGGTCTGGTTCACGTGTCTGAAATGGACTGGACCAACAAGAATATTCACCCGAGCAAGGTTGTTTCCCTGGGTGATGAAGTTGAAGTTTTGGTGCTGGATATCGACGAAGAACGTCGTCGTATCTCTCTGGGTATCAAGCAGTGCAAAGCTAACCCATGGGAAGAGTTCTCCGGTCAGCATAACAAGGGCGACAAGATCTCCGGTAACATCAAGTCCATCACCGATTTTGGTATCTTTATCGGTCTGGAAGGTGGTATCGACGGTCTGGTTCACCTGTCTGACATCAGCTGGAACGAAGGCGGCGAAGAAGCTGTTCGCAACTACAAGAAGGGCGAAGAAGTCGAAGCCGTTGTTCTGTGTATCGATCCAGAGCGTGAGCGTATCTCCCTGGGCATCAAGCAGCTGGATTCCGATCCGTTTGCCATGTATGCCGACACCAACCCTAAGGGCACTATCGTCAAGGGTGTGGTGAAGGAAGTGACCGCCAAGGCTGCTATCGTAGAGCTGGGTGAAGAAATTGAAGGCACTCTGAAGGCTTCTGAAATCAGCCGTGATCGCGTTGAAGACGCCACTAACGTGCTGAAGGAAGGCGAAGAGATCGAAGCTCGTATCATCAGCATTGATCGTAAGAGCCGCGTCATCAGCCTGTCCATCAAGGCTAAGGACGAAGCTGACGAAAAAGCTGTCATGAAAGAGCTTCGCGGTAAGCAGGAAGAGCCTGCCGCTGGCCCGACCACCATCGGTGACCTGATCAAGGCGCAGATGGAAGGCAAGTAAGTCTTACGACTGAATTGCTGTAAAAAAACCGCCGGTTAAACCGGCGGTTTTTTTATGCTTATCAATAAGTTGCTTGATTATCGAAGGGGAATTGGCTAGCTTAGAATTTTGTGTTCTTGTAAGTGCCGGGCAGTGGTCAGGGTAAGCGGTGATGCCGTCTTTGAATACGCTGTCGTCTGGAACGGGGGCAGGGGAGCGTGATAGCGCACCGTGATTAGGGAAGCACATTATGACTCGATCAGAATTAATAGAACGTATTGCTGAGGCGCAGGATCAGTTGATGCTCAAGGATGTTGAGCTCGCGGTGAAGGCTATTATTGATCAGTTGTCCGGTGCATTATCCTCTGGTGCACGTATAGAAATTCGCGGATTTGGTAGTTTCTCTTTGCATTACCGGGCTCCCAGAAAAGGTAGAAATCCCAAGACCGGTGAAACTGTCGCACTTTCCGGGAAATATGTTCCCCATTTCAAACCCGGCAAAGAACTACGTGAGCGGGTGAATCAGGCAGCACTGGATGGTGCTGGCCGGTAATAATTCGGGTATGTAACAACATGGTCATCAGGTGGGTACGTCTATTGCTGTGGTCTATTCTGGCTATAGCGCTGTTTTTCCTGCTCTTTTCTTTCGTGCTGGAAAATCCGGCTGAGGTCACATTGACTATCTTGGGTTACCCCTTGGCGCCAGCTTCTCTCTCGGCGGTTGTTATTACTGGTTTTTTGCTGGGCGGTCTTGTTGGTGTCTTTTCCGGTATGGTCATGTTGGCGCGCTTTCGTGTCAGGCATGTGCTTTTGAAGCGTAAAAATGAGCAGCTTGAGACGGAGGTCAAAAAGCTGAGAATGAATGCGCTGAAAGGGTTGAGTTGATCTATGTTTGACCCTCTTTTGCTGGCGCTGATACTGGTGTCCATGGCGGCTGGCTTTTTCCTGGGATACCGTCAGCGCAAACAGTCACAACATCAGCGGCAGGATGGATCGCTTAGCAGTGAATACTTTGTCGGCCTCAATTACCTGTTAAATGAGCAGACCGATGAGGCGATTGAGTCCTTCATCAAAGCGTTGGAAATTAATGCGGATACCGTTGATACCTACATTGTGCTGGGGCGTCTGTTTCGACGCCGTGGTGAGATCGAAAAAGCCATTCAGGCCCATCAGGATCTTCTTGCCAGGCCAAGTCTGACCCGTGAGCAGTCGCTCCGAGTCCAGCTAGAGCTGGCCCATGATTATATCAAGGCAGGATTGCTGGATCGTGGTGAGTCTCTGCTTGAGGATATGCTGAAAACGCCTTGGTCAGGAGCGGATGAGTCTGTCCGATTGCTCTTGTCAGTGTATGAGCAGGAAAAAGAGTGGCAGAGAGCGATTGATGTCATTCACCAGGCACAAGGCGTTGATGTTCATCGTTATCAAAGCCAGCTGGCTCACTACCATTGTGAGTTGGCGGAAGCGGCACTTGAAGGTAATGATGTGTTGGTGGCTCGTAAGAATCTTCGTCTGGCGTTTGCGCGGGATCGGGATAATGTGCGCGCAACATTGATTCTCGGAAGTCTTGAATGCTCATTGAAAAACTATCGAGAGTCAGCGCGCGTTTTACAGCGTATCTATCAGCAAAACCCACTGTTTATCTCTGAAAGTATTCCATTGCTGGAACGTAGTTTTGAGGCGTTGTGGTCTAGTCGCGGATTGTCGGTCTATCTCGGAAAGTGTCTGCGTGAGTATCCTTCGGCAGCGGTTGTGTTGGCCTCTGCCAGGCTGATTGCGCGTCAGCAAGGTGATAAGGAGGCGGGGCGTTTTATTGCTGAGCAAATTGTTAAGAGACCTTCATTAAAGGGTTTGAATGCGCTAATTGATCTTAATATTGAGAATACGGAAGGTCGTCCTCGGCAAAATCTGATGCTGTTGCGAGAGTTAACGGGGCGACTGCTTAGCAGTAAGCCTGTGTATCGTTGTACGCAGTGCGGCTTCGATGGAAAAACACTCCACTGGCGCTGTCCTCGTTGTCATGAATGGGGAACCACTGAGCCGATTATGGGCATTGAAGGCGAGTAGATTTTCAGGTTTTCCTTGTGGTTGGTTAATATGCAGTGCGGTGACATTTGTTAGGTTTTTGGGTGCAGCGCTGAATGGTGCGCAAGATGCATTGTCAATTTTCATGCTGTATACTCGGTCAGAATTTTGCCCACCTGTGCTCATTTCTGAGAGATCGCATTACTCATGATTTCAACCACCTCGCATTGTTCTTCTCCTGTCATTGTCGCCCTTGATTTCCCAGAGGCTGCGGCGGCGCTTGCCATGGCGGACAGGCTGGATCCCGCGATGTGTCGTGTAAAAGTGGGTAAGGAGTTGTTTACCTGTGCGGGGCCGGCGGTGGTTGAAGCACTGCAGCATAAAGGGTTCGATGTATTTTTAGATTTGAAGTTTCACGACATCCCTAATACCACCAGTAAGGCTGTTGCCGCTGCGGCTAGGTTGGGCGTGTGGATGGTGAATGTACATGCATCTGGTGGGCGTCGAATGATGGAGGCCTGTCGTGAAGAGTTTGAGCGGTTTCAGCTCGATCGGCTGCCGCTATTGATTGCTGTTACTGTGCTGACCAGTATGAGCGATGAAGAATTGCTCGAAATTGGTTACAAATCTGGTGCTGCTGAAATGGTGCAGCATCTGGCAGCCCTTGCGGCCAATAGCGGTATGGATGGTGTTGTATGCTCGGCGCAGGAGGCTACGATGTTGAAGCAGTCTCTTGGTGCTGATTTCAAGTTGGTTACACCGGGAATTCGTCCGGAAAATTCTGATGTAAATGACCAGCGTCGTATTGTAACACCGGCTCAAGCTGTGCAGAATGGAAGCGATTATCTGGTTATTGGTCGGCCGGTTACCCAGGCGGCAGAACCGGTTAATGTGCTGGAGACGATTATCGCCAGCCTGAACTGAACAACAGGGAACAACTCTTATGGATGAGTGGTATTTGCTTCGTAGCAAGCCCCGGCAGGAGCTGCGGGCTGTCGAAAATCTTGAGCGGCAGGGGTTTACTGCCTACTGCCCAATGCTCCAGAAAAAGAAAGCCAGAACAGAGCCTTTGTTTCCTGGTTATCTATTTCTTCAGCATGAAGCGTTTGAAGACAATCCTGACTATGGCAAGGTGCGTTCGACGCGTGGCGTTATGACATTTGTTCGCTTTGGTGATGAATTTGCAAAAGTGCCCGAAGAGTTGCTTGAAGGGGTTCGTCATCAGGAGGAAAGTCTAAAGGACTGTCCTGCATTCGTGGAAGGCCAAATTGTCGAGTTTGCAGATGGTCCATTTTCTGAAATTCAGGCGGTATACCTGTGTGAGCGTGGTGAAGAGCGTAGCGTTGTCCTGCTCAATGTGTTAAACCGTGAGCAGCGAATGGTTGTTCGCACTGATAATCTTCGTAAGCAAAGCTGAAATATTTTGAGTGCGCCTTCAGCGCAAAGCTTGTTCGTGTATTGACACTTTTTCAGTGTAATTATGAGTTTGTTGGCATGCATTTTCCGGTGATTACTCTAGTCTGCTAGTCGTTTCATGGGTATCAATTCTTACATACTTTCAAAATGTTAGCGGATGCTAAAAGTCAAGATTGCATCTCGTTCGTGACCACGTAGAATTCACATATCTTTTCTGTTTTGGCTATAACGAGTGGGTGAAGTGCGAAGTCTTGTCAGTCATCTACTAATACGTTTATGCGGTAGTTTCTACAACACCCAGCCAATGCTCCAAATCTCGTAATCAATCAGGCAGCAACAGTCACCACAGGTGTACAGGAGTGAGCGTAAGCAGGTAAAACAAATTCATGACATGAAGCAGGCCGCAGTTCCGACAAGTGCGATATGAAGTTGGCGGGCGGTAGCGTGTCTGGGATTTGTGTTTAATCTGCTTATGTCACTGCTCTGAGTGAGTCATAGAGTCGTAAAATGCTCAAGCTAGATGTAAACGAATGAAAACTGAGGAACGTTTGTTTAGCGTAGTTATACCAGCTTATAACTACGCAGAGAGCCTGCCACGGGCCCTGGAATCCGTTCTGCAACAACCGGGAAACGATTATGAGGTTCTGATTGTTGATGATGGTTCTACGGATGATACTAGCGCAGTCATTGAGCGTTTGAAAACGTTATATCCGGCACGGTTTAACTCTGTATCCAGGGAGAATTCAGGCCCTGCTGCAGTGAGGAACTACGGAATCAGTAATACCACCGGTGAATGGCTGATCTTTCTTGATGCCGACGATGAGTTAATGCCTGATGCGCTGGCAGAGTTGCGACGTTTTATCGCTGGGCATGAGTCCGTACGCTTCATTGTCGGAGGGCACATGGTCGCTGATACGGATGGTAGTGAGCGCTACCGTGGTGTGAAAGCGTTACCGACAGATCCTGAAGCACGTCTTGCAGGCTATCTGTTGAAAAAGACGATCACACCATCGAATGGGGCGACAGCCATGCATAGAAGCATATTCCAGCGGTGCCTTTACCCTGAGCAGTTTAGAAACTCTGAGGATATTCCAGTATTTGCCTATGCGCTGAGCAATTTTGAAAGTGCAGCACTTGATAAGCCCATCAACCGTATTTATAAGCACGCCGATAGCCTCAGACACAACCTGAAATATGCGGACGATATTGGTACGCGCTTGGTTGAGGAGGTTTTCCGTGAAGACCATATCCCGGCCCATCTCCAAAAGTACAAGCGTGTTTATGCGGGTCAGCGCTGCTTATCGTTATTCAGAACGTTTTACCTCGCAGGTCAAAAGGAAGCTGCGCTAAAGTATTATCGCGAAGCGCTACGCTATGACTGGCGTGCACTCTTCAAATTTTCGTATACCAAAAAGGCTATCCGCCTGTTGGTTGCCTGATCTAACTGATTGACTCAAGTTACGCACAAGACTGAAAATACGGCATTATTGCCGGTATGAAACACGATCTGATTGAGCTGTACTCTGACTACCTTCTGTCCTCTTTTGGCAAAACAACCGCAACCGGTTTG
>MUIA01000078.1 GCA_002084115.1 Oceanospirillales bacterium LUC14_002_19_P2
ACCGGTTGCGGTTGTTTTGCCAAAAGAGGACAGAAGGTAGTCAGAGTACAGCTCAATCAGATCGTGTTTCATACCGGCAATAATGCCGTATTTTCAGTCTTGTGCGTAACTTGAGTTATTAAGTCTGTCTCAGTAGATTCTCGGCTCTATTTCGAGGTCAACAGAAAAACGCGCTTTAACCGCTGCCTGAATCTCCCCAGCTAACATCAAAATCGCTTTTCCGCAGGCATTACCGTGATTGACAAGCACCAGCGCCTGCTTCTCATAAACCCCTGCTCCATCCTTCTTTACACAACCCTTAAAGCCGCACTGCTCAATCAGCCAGCCCGCCGCAAGTTTCCAACCGCCTGCAACCTTATAGGCGGGCATATCCGCAAAGACTTCCTTTAATTCAGACTTATGCTCATCTGAAATCACTGGATTTTTGAAGAAACTCCCCGCATTGCCAATGATCTTTGGATCAGGCAGTTTTTCCCTGCGGATAGCGCAAACAGCACGGCAGATATCCATACCTGTAGGTCGCCCCACTTCGTTCGCCAACCCTTCGGCCTTTTCCCTTAGCGCGCCATAATCCAATTCAGGCATCAACGTTCTGTTCAGTCTCAACTTCAGCGAAGTTATAATGACCTGATCCAGCAAGCGGTTTTTAAAGACTGAATCCCGGTACCCAAAGGCACATTCTTCTGCAGACAATGCCATGATCTCGCCCGTCTGCCGATCCACCGCCTCCAGACTGACAAAGCGATCTTTGATTTCAACCCCATAAGCCCCAATGTTCTGCACAGGTGCTGCACCCACACAACCGGGTATCAATGCCAGGTTTTCCAAACCATAAAAGCCTTGCTCCAAACTCCAGCAGACCAGTGCATGCCAGTGTTCTCCAGCCCCCACTTTCAACAAAACCGAGTCATTCTGGCGCTCTATAACTTCGCGTCCTTTCAGGCGAATCAGCAGAACCAGGGCATCCAGGCATTCACTCAGAACAACATTGCTACCTTCACCCAAGGGAATAACTGGCAGATTACGTTCGCCGGCAAATACCAATGCTTCTCGAAGCGCTACCAGGGACTCAACTCGCCCGAAATAGCGAGCCACAGACTCCAGCCCCATAGTGTTCATTGCTTTAAGATTGACATACTCCTCTATTTTCAGATTCATGCCGCCCCTTCCAACCTTGGCTTCAATGAAGAAAGCAGCGCCTGCGAGGCCTCTTCTATAAGATCAAGTACCGTTTCAAAACCATCCTTTCCACCATAATAAGGATCAGGCACTTCAGCCTGCACACTGCCCTCATAATCCAGAAACAGTCGCACCTTATATTGAGAGGACGCAGGACAGCAGGACAGCAACGCCTGAAGATTCGCCTTATCCATAGCCAGAACGAGGTCAAAACGGTCAAAGTCTTCCGCTCTAACCTGTCGCGATCTTATGTGGGACATCCGGTAACCGCGATGAGATGCAGCGTCAATAGCTCGCTTATCAGGTGTTTCACCTGCATGACAGGCACTGGTTCCTGCAGAATCCACAGTAATCTGATCACTTAAACCCGCCTGCTCGACAACGCGTTCAAAAACAACCTGCGCTGTCGGTGACCGGCAAATATTCCCAAGACAAACAAATAAAATCCGCATCATGCAGAAACACTCAAATCCCTTTCAATGATGAATCGTCTGACACGCTCCAGATCAGCACTGGTATCAATGCCGGCCGGTGGCAATTCAGCCGCTTCAGCCACATGGATCGCGCGCCCATGCCAAAGCACCCGCAGCTGCTCCAGTTTTTCGAGATCTTCCAGCGGCGACCCCCCCCAATCCACAAACGCATTAAGGAGATCGACACGGTAAGCGTAAATACCAATATGACGCTGGTACAAGGGGCTGTCTGCGATTTCTTCCGTCACGCCATCCGCAAAACGATCACGATCCCAGGGAATCACTGCACGACTGAAATAACGGGCCATGCCTCGGGTATCAGCCACCACCTTTACAACGGCCGGATTAAACAGGTCATCCGCTGAGATGATGCGATGGCTCAACGTCGCCACCGATGCGTCCGGATTATTCGCAAGATTATCCGCCACCTGATCAATCACCGCCGGCGGAATCAGGGGCTCATCACCCTGAACATTCACCACGATGTCATCCGGCGTAAATCCCTGCCGGGCAACCACTTCCTGCAACCGGTCTGTCCCGGTCGGATGATCCGCCCGGGTCATCACTACTTCAGCACCAAAGCGGACTGCAGCACCACGAATACGCTCATCATCGGTAGCAATGATGACTTTGTCAGCACGACTCCTGCAGGCCTGCTCATAGACATGCTGAATCATGGGTTTACCAGCAATATCCGCCAGCGGTTTACCCGGCAGGCGGCTTGAACCATAGCGGGCCGGGATAATGACTGAGTACGACATCGCTGCTTACAGCCTCTCTTCCGTAGTCAGGGTACGCGCCTCGGACTCCAGCATAACGGGAATTTCATCTCGTACCGGATAGGCCAGCCCGCAGGGACGACAGATCAACTCCTTCTTGTCCTGATCGACCTTGATATCGCCCTTGCACAAAGGACAGACGAGAATTTCGAACAGTTTTTTATCCATTAGTAGAAACCGGCTGAAAAGAGGATGAAAAGTTGGACAGTCTGTTAGAGACCTGCTCCCAGAAGCTGTCTGGCAATTTAGCGTCAACGGCCAGATACCACCAGCTGTCATGGGCAAATCGGCGGCACTTGATGGCATCTTTGGCGGTCATTATAACGGGTTGTCCGCCAGCAAAAGCAAAATCATCCGAACAATAGGCATGGTGATCCGGAAAAGCACGCTCCCTGACCATAAAACCCAGCGATCTGAGAGAATCAAAAAAGCGGCCAGGATTACCAATACCGGCCACGGCATGAACCGGGGTATCGAAATCATTCCATTCAGATAATGATATGGCCCTGCCTGATTTCAGGTTTACTAAACGGGTAGGTAAGAGTGTCATGATATTACAAGCTACCGCGCCCACCTCTGCAACAGGCTTCCCGTTAGATATGATGCAATCCACGGATGCAAGGCGATCGGCTGGTTCACGCAGAGGACCGGCAGGCAGGCACCGCCCATTCCCCAACCATCGCGCCCCATCCAGAACAACCATCTCAATATGACGAACAAGGGCATAGTGCTGTAGACCGTCATCGCTGATGATCACATCGCACTCATGATTAGAGAGCAAATAACGAGCAGCGGATGGACGATCCGGATCGATTACCACTGGTACGCCTGTCATTTCCGCCAGCATCACAGGCTCATCCCCTAGCTCGGCAGGATCACTATTGGGCAACACCACTGCAGGAAATGCATCAACCTTGGCGCCATAGCCTCGACTAATGATACCGGGACGATAGCCTCGCCGCTGAAACTCCGATACCAGGGCGGCAACCAATGGCGTCTTACCCGTACCACCTACGGTGATATTACCCACAACGATCACCGGAACAGGCGGTTGCCAGAGGCTCTTTTGATTTAAGCGATATTGGTGCTGTCTACGCCGAACCTGCCATTCCACCAGCTTCGATAATGGCAATAATGGCGCTAACAACGGATTGAAATCAGACTGGTACCATGCTGATACCAGCCTGTCAGAAAAACTGCTCACTGACTGGGCGGCTCCTGGGCCGTAATGCTGAGATGGGAAAAGCCAAGATCACCGGCGGCTTCCATGGCAGTAACCACAGACTGATGCGGCGTCATGGCGTCAGCCGTAATCACCAACGGCAATTTGCTGTTACCCTGTGACACCTGAATCAGTGCCTGCTTGAGATTTTCCAGTCCGTCACTGACCAATCGCTCACCATTGACCGCAATATGCCCGTTTTTATCAATGCCGATCTCGATCTGGCGAGGTGGTTTCCTGACTTCTTCACCTGTCGCTTCCGGCAGATCAATAGTTAACTGAGTTTCCCGGGTAAACGTGGTTGAAACCATAAAAAAGATCAGCAGCAGGAACACCACATCGATCAAAGGCGTCAGGTTGACTGATACCTCCTCATTCCGCTGACGGCGAAACTTCATGAGCGGGCACCTTCGGTGTAATCCACTTTCCGCTCGCCCTGAACCACCTCTACCAGACGGGTCGCTTCCTGCTCCATGACCACGACCAGCTCATCGACACGGCGGGTGAAGAAACGGTGAAAAATGACCGCTGGAATCGCCACCGTCAAACCAGTTGCTGTTGTAATCAGGGCTTTCGAAATACCACCGGCCAGCACCGCCGCATTACCACTGCCCTGCAACATGATCACGGTGAAAACATCAATCATGCCAATGACCGTACCTAACAGTCCCAGCAACGGCGCAACCGCAGCAATCGTGCCCAGGGTATTCAAATACTTTTCCAATTCGTGAATGACCTTGCCGGCCGCTTCATCAATGCTTTCCTTCATGATTTCACGCCCATACTTGGCACTACCAAGACCGGCGGCCAGGATCTCGCCCAGCGGGGAATGTGTGCGCAACTGCGCCAGACGCCGACCATCCAACTCATTACCCTTGATCCATTTCCAGACCTGCGCCAGAAGATTTCCGGGCGCGACCTTGGCCGCTCGCAGAGTCCAGAAACGCTCAATCACGATCGCGGTTGCAATGATGGAGCACAGGATGATGGGAAGCATCAACCATCCGCCCGCTTTCAGCAGTTCAAACACGTTTATTATTCCCTTTACCAAATGAGAAAACTCTATCATAACCGGCGGATCAGGCACACCGGTACAGCGGCTCTACGACAGGGGTTTTCGTGACCAATATCCCGCTTTCTGCAACCGATGACAATAGGGTGGCGGCAACGACTCACCACCGAGCTGAAACACCTGCGTTCCCGTCAGTGGCGTTTCCAAAATCTCAGCCTCCACCAGCCCTAATCGCTCCCTGACACGCGGCGATGGATGCCCGAAGCGGTTTCGATAGCCTGCAGATATGCTGGCATAGGTTGGCTTTACCTGCGACAGAAAAGCATTGCCACTGGATCCCGCACTGCCATGGTGAGCCACCACCAACACCTGACTGACCAGCTCATCACCGTATCGCCTTACCAGTCGCTGCTCAGCCCGGGCAGAAATATCCCCTGTCAGTAATACCGCATGCTTACCGGCCTGAATCTGCAACACACAGGAACGATCATTACGGCTGCTCATCCTCGAACCCGTCGATAAAAAGCGAAACCGGACGCCATCCCAAAACCATTCTTTCTGATCATGGCATAAGTAAACAGGCAACGGATAGTCATCCGCTTCCGACACATACACCTGTGAGAAAGGAAAAACGTCCAGTAACGTATCCAGACCCCCACGATGATCCCGGTCATTATGGGAAATGACAATCATATCCGGACTACTGGCAGCAGGATGATGCCTCAAGTAAGGGATAACGACCGCGCCCGCCGCAGTGAAACGCTCACTAAATCGATCCCCCGTGTCATAAACGAGGCAGTGGTTGCGTGTACAGACTAGTGCTGCCTGCCCCTGCCCCACATCAAAGACTGTCACTTCTGCCATTCCTTCTGATAAGGGATCATTAGCAGGTACCAGCCATGGGAGAAAACAAGCCAGCGCCAGCCAGCGAAAGCCCAACCCTGAATGGGTTAACAATAAAACCACCCCCACCATTGCAAGTATCAGCGCCAGCCCATTTGGAACAGCCAGCGGCGGCAAATCAATCGTTAAACCTTCAGACCATTGGAGTGCAGATACCCAAACATCCAGTATTACGCCGGCAAAATCCATTACCAGTAGTCCCAAAGAGGTTAAAACAACTGATAAAGCCACACCTGCAAATAACAAAGGAACAACCAGCAAACCCACCAAGGGAATGGATACCAAATTAACCAACGGTGATAACGCACTCACAGGCTGCAGATTCAACGCCAGCAACGGTGCCAGCACAACAAAGACCGTAACCTGAGGACGAACAAAACGCTCACAAACACGATGCGTAGACTGGGCACCAGAAAACACATACAACAATGCCGAAACGGCAATAAAGGAGTACCAGAAACCATTACTTATGAAGGCCAAGGGATCGAGCAGCACAACTACCGTCAAAGCCAGCAGCAGTAACGTAGAAGACTTAATTTTGAGATCAAGGAGAATCCCACCCAGCGCAACCACCAACATCACCAGAGCCCGTTGCGCAGGAATCGAAAATCCAGCCATAAAGGCATAAACAAGCGCAAAACAAAGGCCAATCAACGCACCGACCTTTGGCAACGGCCTGATCTCAAGAGGAATCACGCCCAATAGCACGAGCAATCGAGCAAACCACCACCCAACCAGTGCCATGAGACCAATATGCAACCCTGAGATCACCAGCAGATGCGTCGTGCCTGTCTGGTTAAAGGTATCCCACAGTCGCGGTGAAATATCGCGCTTATCGCCTAACAGCAGCGCCTTGTAGATAGCCGCCCTGTCACCGGCATAATGGCTTTCAATAAACTGCGCCAGCTGCCACCGCCACCGGTCTACCCGCATCCATCCGCCATCGCCCAAAAGCTGCGGATTGTCATCCCGCACATAGCCGGTGGCGATCACCTGCTGCCGGAGTAACCAGCCTTCATAATCCATCGCGCCCGGACTGGAAAACCCACTCGGCCGCTTCAACCTGACCGTTAGATTCCATCGCTGCCCAGGCTTTACCTCAGGTGCTCCATGCCAGCTCAGCCGCACCCGCCCCTGGTAGGACTGCCCCTCAATCACAAGATCTCGCATCAACATTGAGGTGTAACCCTCCCGCCTCAGGGGTAATTCATCAACCTCTGCACTCAGATGAAGATTGATACTCTCCAGATCGGAGGGCAAAAGACGATCCATCAGGGTGTGCCCATGAAACCCTCCATAGGAAAACCCAAGCAACACCATGGCCGGAAAAATAAATACACGGAACCTGAAGCCAGCTGCTACGGTCAAACTAAGGGCAACCAGAACCGTCAGCCATAACAGCCATCTGGCAGGCAGTTCTGGCAAGAATAGTGTCAGGGAAAGACCCAGAACGAGGCATATTAGTGAAAGCCGCATTTGGTGTACTTAGTCAATTAAGCGCATAATTTTCCGGTTTTACGATATCCTTACTCTCGCAATTATGCGGTACCCGGGTCACAATTATATCTGCATGCCAAAAAAACTGTTTCAACGCTTTATGCCGGACCCTTCCCGACTTCGGGAAAGCCGGTCATTGAATTTCCTGGGCGAACACGTGTTCGCCCCTAATTTATGGCACCTGAACCGCCGTTCCGCTGCGATGGCGTTTTTCGTGGGCATTTTCTGTGCGTTCCTGCCCACCCCCTTCCAGATGCTGCTGGCCGCCGTGATGGCGTTCATGCTGCGGTGTAACCTGCCGCTGTCGGTTGCCCTGGTCTGGATCACCAACCCGTTTACCATGCCGGTGATTTTCTACTTCACCTATAAGGTCGGTTGCTATATATTGCAGACCCCTGTCAGTCCGCTAGGCTTTGAAGTCTCGCTGGAGTGGCTGAAAACCGAATTATCACGGATCTGGCTTCCACTCTACCTGGGCTCGGTCATTACCGGACTGGTAGCAGGTGCAATCAGCTATGTCGGCATTCGCCTGTTCTGGCGATGGCATATCATTCGCAGCTGGCGGGAACGCCGCAAAAAGCGCACACTCTTTCTGAACTGACACTGATGACGGTAACGCCTATTTGGCAATACCGGCATCACCGTTCTTCATTTCACTCATTTACTACCTCAAGTTACGCAGTAACGAATAACCTTAGCTGCTCGAATGATGCCCGCAGAGCGGTCATGTAAATCTTCGCCCTGAGCTGAAAATGATTGATCTTCAGTTTCAGGGAGAGGGTTTCCAACCTGAAAGCTGAGTAAATCGACAGAAAGACATGGTTGCTCTGAGTTTTGACCGTATGGGCTGGTGACTTTGCCATGGAGGCATTGGATTTCAGGGT
>MUIA01000417.1 GCA_002084115.1 Oceanospirillales bacterium LUC14_002_19_P2
TAACTTGAGGGGGTAATCAAACGCATTATCTATAAAGCGTGTGGGTACAATGACCTGGATTACCTTTATCTGAAAATAAGACAGGAGGCTCTGAAATGATCCGCCAACCTGGAAAAGGGCCAGAAAACCTGGAAACCATTGATGCCTGCATCACACGTCTACGGCTAAATGTCCATTCACCGGTTGCTGCCAGCGATGCCGAATTCAAGGCGCTGGGCGCCAGCGGAGTGATTCGGGTGGGTTAGAAGAGTATCCAGGTGGTACTCGGACCTGAAGCCGAAACCATTGCAGGCATCATGAAATCGATGCAGGTCGCTGAGGCAGAACCGGCATTCTAATCACGCGATCATCTGGCAATGTGCTTTGCCGCTCGTTTCGGGTAAAGCACATTGCTAGCGCGCTCCTCTCTGTTTTTTGATTGAACCTTTATCAATACCTGCTCAAGGAGGATCTTGCCTATGACGATCCGTCAGAAGCCATCCGACTCCCTGACTTTGTATGCGCCACTCTCAGGCTGGTTGATGCCGGTGACACGTGTGCCGGATCCTGTGTTTTCAGAAAAAATGCTCGGAGATGGTATTGCCATTGACCCACTGTGCCATGCCTTGAATGCACCTTGCGAGGGTGTCGTTATCCAGTTACCCGATTCTGGCCATGCAGTTACGTTGCAGACGCCAAATGGAGTCGAGCTGTTGATCCATATCGGGCTGGATACGGTGATGCTGAAGGGCGAAGGGTTCAAGCCTCGGGTTAAGGAAGGCGACAAAGTCAGCCAGGGACAGGTATTGATTGAATTTGATCCTGATTACTTGGCCTGTCATGCACGGAGTCTGGTAACGGCGATGGTGGTGACAAACGCACAGTCTGTAGAAAGTATGTCTTGTGCAGCGGAAGGCCATGTTGAGCAGGGCACAACACCGGTAATGACCCTGACTTTAGACAGGGGCACTGCATTGGCCGCTTCTGAGGAAGCTATTGCGGAGTCTCTGGAAAGTCATCAGGCAACGATTATCGTGCCTAACCCCAATGGATTACATGCCCGTCCAGCAGCGGTTCTTGCTGAAACAGTTAAGCCCTTTAACACAAATGTCACCCTGAGCTGCCATGGCCGCGAGGCAAACGCCTTGAGTGTGGCGTCTGTCATGGGCCTCAATACTCGACTTGGGGATGAGATTACTGTTAAGGCCCAAGGGCAAGAGGCGGTGTTGGCGCTTGACGCTGTGATACAGGCCATCCGCAAGGGGTTGGGAGAAACTGTCGCAGAAAGTACTGAAGATTCAACCGTGTTTGAAGAGAAACCGCTTCTGGGAGCAGGGGAGGCATCGGTGCTGGGATGCTACTCGGGTATCGTTGCAGTTAACGGACTTGCCACCGGTGTAGTGCACTGGTTGTCACGTCCCGATATCAAGATCGCTGAATATGCATCAGATTCAAATAATGAACTCAGTCTGCTCGCAGTGGCGATAGACACAGTTCGTCAGGAGCTGCAGGCGCTCCAGTCTCGTATGGGCACACGGGGCGAAGAAGGGCTGGGTGAGTTGTTTGCCGCACAGACAGCCCTGTTGGATGACCCGGATGTGTTGAAGACGACAAAGCAGGGCATTCAGGCAGGTAAAACCGCCGCTTTCAGTTGGAAACAGGCGGTTGATGCTCAGGTCAATCAACTGCGCTCATTGGATAATCCTCTTCTGGCTGGGCGTGCGATTGATATTGAGGACAGCGGTTTTCGGGTTCTCCTGCAGATTTCTGGCATACAGAACCCCGCCACAAGCATACCGGATGACGCCATCATACTGGCTGATGATCTTGCACCAGCGGATGTGCTGATGCTTGATCAGGGAAAGGTTAAGGGACTTTGCACCCTGCAGGGTGGTGCAACCTCCCATGCTGCTATTTTGGCAAAAAGCCTGTCATTACCGATGCTTGTGGGTTTGGGAGCGTCTGGGCGTACTCTGATAAATGGCTCCCAGGTGATACTGGATACAGTACAAGGCCGGCTGCAGGCCAATCCAGATCAAGCCACGCTGGATGCGTGTCATGAACGTATCGTGAACGAGAGTCAGCGCCGAGAGCAAAACAGGGCCCAGGCACACAAACCAGCGCTCACCCTGGATGGTGAGCACGTTGAGGTACTGGCCAATATTGGCAATCTGAATGAAGCCCGTAATAGCGTGGCCGAAGGGGGCGAGGGCGTTGGCCTTCTGCGCTCCGAGTTTCTGTTTCTAAACAGGGTGACCGAGCCGAATGAGGCTGAGCAGGCAGACTGTTATCAGGCAATTGCACAGGCTCTTGGTCGCGATAGACCGTTGATTATCCGGACACTGGATGTGGGCGGCGATAAACCCCTTCCTTACCTGCCCATCCCGAAAGAAGACAATCCCTTCCTTGGAGAACGCGGTATCCGTGTTGGGATCAACCGGCCCGGCATGCTGCGTCGACAGGTTCGGGCAATACTCACGGCAGCGAAACACTGTCAGCTCAGAATCATGTTGCCCATGGTCTCTTCACTGGCCGAGTTCCGAGCGGTCAAAACACTGATCAGAGAAGAACAGGCTCATCTGGGTGTCAGCGATGTCAGCATCGGCATCATGGTTGAGGTGCCATCAGCCGCATTGCTGGCTGACCGGTTTGCCCAAGAAGTGGATTTCTTTTCTATTGGTACCAACGACCTTACACAGTACACATTGGCGATCGACCGTGGCCACGCCCGTCTCGCCGCCCGAGCGGATGGGCTCGACCCTTCTGTACTGCAGCTGATAGCCATGACGACTGAGGCTGCTCATCGGCATGGCAAGTGGGTCGGCGTTTGCGGCGGACTGGCGGGTGATGAGCAGGCCGTGCCACTGCTGCTCGGCTTAGGCGTTGATGAATTGTCTGTCAGCGTACCGGCTATTGCTGATATCAAGGCTGCAATCAGACGTCTCTCAATGCAGCAATGCCGGGAAATGGCTCGTCAGTCTCTATCACTGGAATCAGCGGCAGAGGTTCGGCAATGGGTGAAAAATCAGGTTCATTCAACAGGGAAGTAGTATTCCAATGGGATTCTTTGACAAAGTTAAAACGGCGTTCAATCGTCCATCTGCTACGGAAATCTCTGCGAGTGCTTCTGATCAGCATGATGGCAAAACAGCAGAGCTGATAAGAGTGTGCCTAGAGGCGTTGGGTGGACAGGAGAATATCGCAGGTCCTGTTCAGGTCGCCATGACCCGTGTTCGTGTTGAGGTGCTGAATCCTGAGCGTATAAACCGGGAGCAACTGAAGGCTTCAGGGTTACTGGGGCATATGGTGATTGGCGACACGGTTGTCCATCTGCTGGCAGGTGATCAGGCGGCGGAGCTGGCGAAAGGTCTGCAGTCCTGATGAATTTAAGGTAAGTCAGATGATTAAGGGGCATAAAATCCTCTTAATCATCTGATAAGTTGTCGCTAAAATATTCGCTAACTCTCTGATATAACTCAAGTTACGCACAAGACTGAAAATACGGCATTATTGCCGGTATGAAACACGATCTGATTGAGCTGTACTCTGACTACCTTCTGTCCTCTTTTGGCAAAACAACCGCAACCGG
>MUIA01000119.1 GCA_002084115.1 Oceanospirillales bacterium LUC14_002_19_P2
ATATTCTCAAAACCTTCGGGTAACTGTGGTCGGCGAGACATCGTTTCAAAGAGAATTCGTTGATGATGCCTAAGGATAGCTGGCATCAGGCTTAGGACTTAGAAAATACGATTGGTATAACAGATAAATCAGTATGCCAGCGGCGATAATGATATGGGTCGCTACGGGTAATGGTGAATTGATTTTGGTATCAGGTAGCAGGGTATGTGTCAGAAATATCAACCCTGAAAATAACAGGGTTTGCAGGCACATAAACCGGAAACCGTGTGCACTGATACTGCTGACAGACAGCAAGATCAGTGTTGCCAGCGAAACAAATAAGGGTATGCCTGCGATTGCCAGCAGTACACTGATGATCACGGTATCGCATGTGATCAATAGCCTGGACTGGGTGCGTGATGTGGCCTTGTTGTTTTGGAGCGGGCGCGAGATCCATCCAGTCAGTAAATAGCTGGCATACGGCCATGGCAGCATTACAGCCCCGACCCAGTACCAGTACAGCTCAATGTCGTTTAGCCAGCAGGCTGAAAAAACGGTCAACGCCGCCGTGAACCAAAGGAGGCTTCTGGCCAGCAGGAATGCGTTATGGATCAGGAACTGTTTGACGTCAGTGACGGTAACGCTCGTCATAGTTAAGAATTATTATCGTGCCAGGCCATTATTCGCGGATTTAATGGTAGTCTCTGCGTACATTCGTCCCATTATCGCCAGTAGTTATGGGAAAGCAAACACTTTGTCCGTCGGTGTGACACCTTCGGGGGTTGTATAAATAGTTATCTGTTGTGTTGTCAGGAGGTTTTGAGTGGATGCTATTGAAGCGCTAAGGGGGCGAGTCTCTGTCCCACGATTAGTCGAGCCTGCACCATCATCTGAACAGCTGGATATCCTGTTCCAGGCGGCACTGAGAGCACCGGATCATGCCATGTTGCGCCCATGGCGTTATATCACCATTTCTGGTGAGGCCCGTGAACGCTTAGGTGAGCTTTATGCAAAAGCTGCGCAGGCAGATCAACCGGATCTTGAAGAGGAAATGCTGGATCGCTACCGGGGGCTGCCATTACGGGCGCCGATGCTGGTGGCGTTGGTGCTGACCCCACAGCAACATCCCAAGGTACCTGAAATTGAGCAGGTGCTATCGCTGGGTGCGGCCTGCCACGGCATGATGGTAGCAGCCCATGCTATGGGGGTAGGGGCGATGTGGCGGACGGGTGCCATCAGCTACCACCCGCTGGTGGAAGAGGGGCTTGGTCTGACGGGCGATGAAAAACTGTACGGTTTCATGTACCTCGGCACACCGGACGGCGTCCGGAAAAAGCGGCCACAGCTGGCTGTTTCGAATTTCGTCTCGGCATGGCCCGAAGGATAAACACAAAATGACGGAACGTTTCCTGTTCCGTCAGTTAATCCAGTGGATGATGTGCTCTTCCCAGTCTTCTTCGGGTACCCGGTTTTCGCTCATAACCCGTTGCTGGACGGAAATGCCTACGAGATGCACGGTCTCAGGCGTGCCTGACACCAGTGGGTGCCATTCCGGGAGATCCTTGCCTTCCGACACCAGACGGTAGGCACAGGTGCTGGGCAACCAGTGGAATTCCGGAATGTCATTGACGGTCAGGTAAATGCACTCGGGAGCAACCGTCGCCCGTTGCGGATAAACCTTGCAGCGACAGGAGTCAGTATCAAGGTGCCGGCAGGATAGCGCGGTGTAACAGACTTCACCGGTGTCTTCGTCTTCCAGCTTCTGGAGGCAGCACCGGCCACAGCCATCACAGAGTGACTCCCACTGGGTTTTGCTCATGTCTTCCAGACGAACCGTGCGCCAGAAGGCGTCAGTCTGCGATGCAGGTGTATTGCTCATATCAAACGGGGTCATTAAAACTCAGAAATTCTTCCGGCAGTGTCTGCAGGTAATCCTCGCGGGCGGGGGGCATCTGCAGGTGGTAGCCTTGTGTCTGGATATTATCCATGACCTTGGCGGTGTCTTCCCTTGCCAGTTGCCGTTCAGGTGTCAGTAACATGTCCATAACGGGTACCGGTTTTCCGAAGACTTTCAACAGTGCCTCCGGGGCCGCCTCCAGCCCTTTCCGTTTTTCTACGTACAGGTACATTTCTTCTTTGACCGGGCTTTGTAGATGGATACCAGCAGTTTCACGTCATGACTCCTCTGACTGTTGCTGCATGTTATTCAAATGGACGATGAGGTTATCCAGAATTGTTTCACGACGCCAGTTTCCCAGGGCATTCAGCAATGCGGGAGTAGTGGTAAATTCCCCCGTGTCGAGATACTGTCTGACCAGCGTGTTGGCCAGGAGTTTCACGGGGATCAGTTCCCGTGCGATCTGCAGGGCTTCTGAGGTTGTATGACCGTAGTTGCGGATGGCTTCAACCCAGAGCTTTGCCCGCTTGGGGAGCGGTGCCGGGAGGCGTTCAGGCCATTCGGATTCAGGCACTTTCAGTGCTTCGCGAATATGCGCCAGAATAGTTGGGCCGTGCACCCGCAGAATCGCTGGTGTCATTCGCTCAATACGCTTGAGTTTATCAAGGCTGTCGGGCTGATAACGGGCCAATGGCCAGAGACTGGCCGCATGGATCACCTTGTTACGAGGAACATCCAGTTGTCTGGCGGTCTTTTCCCTGAACTGACAAATGGCGCGTAATACCGCCAGCTGGCGGGGATACAGTTTCCAGGCGAGCTTGGCATCCCGCCAGGCTTCGCCGGGATCCGACTCATGACGGGCATTACAAATCATGTTGTCACAGTCTTCTCGATGCCAGTCCAGTCGTTGTTTGTCTGCCAGTTGTGACGTCAGGATCGGGTAGAGTTGATTCAGGTAATAAACATCTAATGCGGCATAACGAATCTGGTTGTCACTGAGCGGGCGGGCGAGCCAGTCAGAACGGGTTTCGTCTTTCGCCAGTTCGACGCCCAGAAAGCGTTCAACAAGTCGCTGATAACCCATGCAGTGGTCTGTGCCCAGGAAAGAGACTGCCAGTTGCGTATCGAATACTGGGTCGGGCAGGGTCCCCAGCAGACGCTGAAATACTTCCAGGTCTTCGCCGGCTGCATGCATTACTTTGATGATGTCGGTGTTTTCAAGAATCGCACGGAACGGCGTCCAGTCGGTGATGGCCAGGGGGTCAATCAGCATGACCTGATCGTCATGCCCCGCCTGAATCAGGCCGGGAATCGGGTAAAAAGTGCTTGTGCGAATAAACTCGGTATCAAGCCCCAGGTAGGGGACATCCTGCCACTGCTGGCAGGCCTGTGCGAGGCTTTCATTATCAGCGATCCATTGAATCTGTGGTGCATCATCCATCTGGAGGTGGCCTTGCGCAAAAGGTCGATTATATGAGGAATGGGACCGCGTTGCTTTAAATAAAAAATGTTAGGGTGGATGGGATTAATACGCATGTCTGTGGCTGGCTGACTTTTGTACCTTTGTACACCTAACCCGGATATTTCATAAATAAAGGCAAGTTCCGTCCAATCTGTTGGTACGATTGGCTTGACAAAAAAATGCTTCGGAAACAGCAAACCGGAACTTGCCATGACCTCATCTTCACAAGA
>MUIA01000331.1 GCA_002084115.1 Oceanospirillales bacterium LUC14_002_19_P2
CAACAATCCCGGAGAAAAAATCGAATTGTGGAGTTCGGCAGAGGTCAATTTTTTGCTTTGTTGTCATTGGTCGTTACGGGCTATCTGCAGATGTGTGTATATTACCCGTTGATACTGGTTTCGTGACAGCCTCTACTGCTGCCATTGACACGATGAACCGGGCTGCATCTTAACGGTTTTGATCCCCGTATTTAAAGCTTTTCCTCCAGCACAAGAAAACGGTATGAACCGGTAACAGAAACACACAAAATGCTCGCTGTTTTATGCGACAATGCTTGAGCATGGCTGCAACACACAGCCAGAAAAAATCAATAACAACACGACTCAGCCAGTTTGATAAGAACATGAAAAAGAAACTGACCAGCATCAAGCATCGTGTTTTGCTGCTTGCCCTTCTCCCCGGTCTGGCCGCCGCTATACTGCTGGGGCTCGGTCTGACATGGCTCTATCTGAATGACATCAACCAGCGGCTGGAACAACAGGCAATACGAACGGCGGAGCAGTTAAGTCTTCTCAACGGACATGCTCTTCAGGCAAACGACAGCAATTTATTGCAGAGCCTTGCAGATACCTCCCTGAGCCGTCAGGACATCCGGGCAGTCAGCATTTATGGCAGCGAAGGCCAGGAGATCATTCATTCCGGCTCCCGCTTTGCAAGACAACAAACACTGAAATCCCTACCTGCAGCCAGTCAGTTGACCCGTTTGGACACAGGATTATGCGTCATCACACCCATCTATGCCGGGGGCAATCTATCAGCCATCAACCTGACACCATCCGCAAAACCCACGGGATGGATCAAAATTCGTTTCTCCCGCGACAGCACAGACATCCACCAATACCAATTAATTCTGCTCAGCAGCCTGCTTTTACTGAGCTCCCTGTTACTCACCATCATTGCGGGCCTGCGACTGGCCGGCAGCATTACCCGTCCAATCCAGCACATTAGCGATTCTGTCTCGGCCATCAGTCGCGGCAGACTGGATACCCGTATTCATACCGGCGCGGGGGCGGAGTTGGCGCAACTGGAAAATGGCATCAACCAGATGGTGACCTCACTGCAGGACGCCTACCAGGAAATGCAGCAGACCATTGACCAGGCGACCGAAGACCTGCACGAAACCATGGAAACCCTGGAAGTCAAAAACGCCGAACTGGATATGGCCAGAAAACGGGCCCAGGAAGGCAGCCGGGTTAAATCCGAATTCCTGGCCAACATGAGCCACGAAATACGGACGCCCCTCAACGGCATTATTGGCTTCACCAACCTGCTGCAGAAATCCAACCTGAACGAAACCCAGCGCGAATACCTGACCACCCTGCAGAACTCTGCAGAGGGCCTGCTGGCAATGATCAATGACATCCTCGACTTTTCCAAGATAGAGGCGGGTAAGCTGGTACTGGAAAGCACGCCCCTAAATCTGAGGGAACTGGTGGATGAAGTGCTCGCTATCGCAGCGCCCACAGCCCACGATAAATCCTTGGAAATCGCATGCCTGATCTACTGGGATGTTCCGCTGGACATCATCGGCGATCCACTCCGACTCCGACAGGTCTTGACCAACCTGGTCAATAACGCCATCAAATTTACCAGTGACGGCTCTGTCGTCGTCCGCGTCATGCTGGATCACCAGGAAGATGGGCACGCCATCCTGAAAATCAGTGTCACTGACACGGGTGTCGGTATTTCGGAAACCCAGCAAAAACAACTGTTCCAGGCCTTTTCCCAGGTAGACAACTCCCGTACCCGAAAGATCGGCGGTACCGGTCTTGGACTGGTGATCTGCAAAAACCTGGTCGAACAAATGCAAGGTGATATTGGCTTGGAAAGCCATATCGGCGAAGGCAGTACGTTCTGGTTTACGTTCAAGGCGCCCTTCGCGGCAGAAGGCCAGCTTAGCCAACTCAATTGCCGACTGCCGGGCAAAAAAGTCTTGCTGTTTGAACCACGCCGTTACACACGCTATGCGTTCGAACAGTTACTGGAAGAGTTTGACATGATGGTCCGCGGCTGTGACCAGCTGGCGCATTTTGAAGAAGCCCTGACAGAGCAGAATCGGGAAATATTTGACCTAGTCGTGATCGGTCACGACCCTGCCAGCCTGGACAGTGACCGGATATTCCAGTTAATTGACCAGACGCCGAATGACACCCTCTTCCTGGTCACTGCCATGACCGGCTACCTGGATAGCATCAGCACCATGGCAGCAAAAGCATCCCATACGGTACTGACACTGGCCAAACCACCCTGCCGCAACCGGTTGTCCCGCACCATCATGCATGCCCTCAGCAGCCGATTGGAACCGCACCTCCCCTCAGAGGAGCAAATCCAGATCAAGCAGAGCCTGCCAAGACAGCCCCACATCCTGGCAGTTGATGACAACGAGGCCAACCTGAAGCTCCTCTGCGCCTTGCTGGACGATCTGGGCGTAGAGACCACCGCCGCCAATAATGGACAGGCAGCCGTTGATATTGCCCGCAACCGCCATTTTGACCTGGTGTTTATGGATGTTCAGATGCCCGTCATGGACGGCATGGAAACCACGCGCCGGCTCAGGGAGCAGGAAGTCTCGGAAAGTCGCATGCCGATTATCGCCCTGACCGCCCACGCCCTGGCCGAAGAGAAAAAACAATTGCTGCTAGCGGGCATGGATGATTATCTCAGCAAGCCGATCAGTGAATCCAAGCTACGCCATGTTATTCAAAAGTGGACCGGTTTAAGACTACTCGCCTCCCAACAGGAAACTGGCGAAACCGCTCACCGCGCGTTCAGCAGTAAACATGGCATTCCGGTAGTGGATCACTCGCAGGGATTACACCTTGCCGGCGGCAAAAAAGAACTGGCGGATGAGTTGTTGACCATGCTACTGGATGAACTGCCCGATGATCGAAACGCCATTATTGATCTCTGGCAGGATCATAACCTTGACCAACTACTGGAAATTATTCACAAGCTACACGGCGCCACCCGTTATTGCGGTGTACCCCTGCTGCAGGAAACCTGTCTGGAAGCCGAATCCCTGCTCAAGCAAAGCAGCAATGATTTAACGGAAGAATCCCTAAACCAGGCCATTAAACGACTGCTGGCCGAGATTGACCGTTTGCAACAATGGCGCTCTGTCAGCATGAAAAAACCGGATTACGCCTGACCGAACAGACAGATATCCTCAAGCGGTATATGCCGCTTGCATCTCTCTGACTGTCACACGCAAAAATCACCTTTTCCCGTGACAGTTAGGGAATATGAAACTCAGGCTGTGCATCACAATCATGAGTCAGCCAACACTGATTCAGCCTTTCACTGCCGCCCAACCAGTCAAGACACCATTCCAGCGCAGGCCCACGCACTTCGTCATTCCAGGGAACATGGCAAGTTGTGTTCCACGGCACGCCGTGAATGGCTCGCCCCACCAAAAGACCATTGTCCAGATAATAACGGGCAAAATGTGGTGCTTTTACAGGTTGGCGGATGAAAAGTGAGGGATTGCAACAGAAATAGCCTTTAGAAGACGATTGATTTGTATAGATCAAAACTTCTGAAGGATCAGACATGTCGGCAACCCCATC
>MUIA01000145.1 GCA_002084115.1 Oceanospirillales bacterium LUC14_002_19_P2
ACCTGTGCCTTGAATTCCGGGGCATGCCGTTTTCTTTTTGCTGCCATGACTCCCTCCTGAGGGTCATTTTGCAACCAGAAAACTTAACTTAGCTGACTGTCCAGTTTTTGGGGTCCACTATACCCTCTCCCTGAAGCTGAAAATCAATCATTTTCAGCTCAGGGCGAAGATTTACATGACCGCTCTGCGGGCATCATTCGAGCAGCTAAGGTTATTCGTTACTGCGTAACTTGAGTCAATAATAAAAACGCTTTCGGCGCCTTGTTCAAGGGCGCCTACTGCAGCCATCATCCCGACTGGGCCGCAGCCGACAATGGCGCAGGTCCCACCTGGTTTAATGGCGGCGGATTTGGCGGCGTGGTAACCGGTGGACAAGATATCTCCCAACATCAGGCTTTGTTCATCTGACAGTGCCTGTGCGGGTTTCATTAATGTGTGTTGAGCATTGGGAACCCGTACATACTCAGCTTGTGCTCCCTGTAGCCCCTGTCCATGTTGAACCCAGCCAAATACCTGGCTTGCCTGACATCGGCTGGTCAATCCTTCCCGGCAGAAATAGCAATGCCCGCAGCTGGTGGAGAATGCGCTGACGACACGGTCTCCAATGGATAGGTTGTTGACGTCTTTACCCAGTTCGATGATTTCCCCCATAAATTCATGTCCCATCACGGTGCCATGGTCCAATCCGGATTCTCTGCCGTGATAAACGTGCAGGTCGGATCCGCAAATGGCGCAGAGCTTTACCTTAACGATGGCGTCTAGCGGGTGGCAGATCTCTGGATCGGCAACGGTGGTGTGAGCAATACGTTCAATACCATCAAATACCAGTGCTTTCATGGCCGCTTCGCTATCAGGTCGGAAGAATAGGGCAGTTAAAACATAGCACTTTCTCTGGATGGGGCTGGACGAACAGGTGTTGTATCTGGATCTATTGCCTTGTTTGGGTTTGGTTCTTCTTGTTTGCAGCTGGTCGTCGGCAAAACAGCTTTGAACACTGGGCATTTTTACTGTCAAAGATCAATGCAATGGTGCTTGTGTCGCGGGTTGCGTCTTGCGTTAAGTCAATATGAGTGTTTGTGGCTGGTGGTAACTTGGTACGCATACGTTTTTGGGTGCTGTCGCACATAGAGCGGCAGGCTTAGCTGTAATGCTGATATGGAGTGTTAACGATGAGTGCCTTCAAGTTTTTCATGCCAACCATCAACCACATGGGGGAAGGATGTCTGGCTGAAGCGATCAACGATATTGTTGGATTTGGCCTTAAGAAAGCGCTAGTTGTGACAGACAAAGTGCTGAACGATATTGGTCTGGTCGGCGATGTGGTTGAGCAGCTGGGTGAAAAAGGGATTGCCAGCGTTATTTATGATGGCACTCAGCCTAACCCGACCTGCGAAAACGTACGTGATGGTCTTGCACTGCTGCAGGAAAATGGCTGTGACTTCGTGATTTCCCTCGGTGGTGGCTCTCCACACGATTGCGCCAAAGGTATTGCCCTGGTTGCAACCAATAGTGGTGAAATCAAGGATTACGAAGGCGTCGATGTTTCCGGCAAGCCTCAGCTGCCGCTGGTAGCGATTAATACGACTGCAGGTACGGCCTCAGAAATTACCCGTTTCTGCATCATTACTGATGAGAAGCGTCACGTGAAAATGGCGATTGTTGACAAAAACACCACGCCGATCATGTCTGTCAATGATCCGGCGCTGATGAAAGGTATGCCGGCTTCCTTGACTGCTGCGACAGGTATGGATGCCCTGACCCATGCGGTAGAAGCCTATGTCTCTACAATCGCTACACCTGTGACTGACTGCTGTGCGCTGAAAGCCATCAAACTGATCGCTTCTTACCTGCGTCGTGCGGTCGACAATGGCGAAGACATGGAAGCCCGTGACCAGATGGCGTACGCGCAGTTGTTGGCCGGTATGGCATTCAACAATGCCAGCCTGGGTTACGTTCACGCTATGGCGCACCAGCTGGGTGGTTTCTATGATCTGCCTCACGGTGTGTGCAACGCTGTCCTGCTGCCTCACGTTCAGCAGTACAATGCGCAGGTTAGCCCTGGTCGTCTGGCTGATGTGGCGCGTGCCATGGGTAAGGATGTTGAAGGTATGGAAGCGCCTCAGGCTGCTGAAAAAGCACTCGAAGCGATCCGTGAGCTGTCAGCGTCTGTCGGTATCCCCGCAGGTCTGCGTGAGCTGAATGTGAAAGAGGAAGATCTGGATCTGCTCGCAGAGAATGCGCTGAAGGATGCCTGTGGTCTGACCAATCCCAAGCAGGCGACTCACGAAGAGATTGTGGCTATCTATCGCAATGCGATGTAATGAATAGTTGAAAAAAAGGCCGGGCTTCATGTCCGGCCTTTTTGTTTGCGTGCCTTATGCGTCCGGATGGAGGTGCTCGGCAGCGTAGAGCGTATTTTCCAGCAGGGTTGCGACAGTCATGGGGCCGACACCGCCGGGTACCGGTGTGATCCAGGAAGCACGCTCAGCTGCTGCTTCGAATTCCACGTCGCCAACCAGTTTACCGCTTTCCAGACGGTTGATGCCCACGTCAATCACGATGCTGCCTGGTTTGATCCATTCGCCTTTGACCAGTCCTGATTTCCCGACACCTACAACAACAATATCAGCGCTGGCTAATTCTGATGCCAGATTTTCGGTGAAACGGTGTGCGGTTGTTGTGGTGCTTCCTGCGAGGAGAAGCTCAAGCATCATTGGGCGGCCAACGATATTTGAGGCGCCGACAATCGTGGATTTCTTACCGCGCAGACATTCGCCGGTGCTTTCCAGTAGCGTCATGACCCCCTTGGGTGTGCAGGGGCGTAGCATCGGATTACGCTGGCAGAGACGCCCGATATTGTAGGGGTGGAAACCGTCAACATCTTTGTCCGGGCGGATGCGCTCGATCACGTGCGTGCTGTTGATGTGGGCGGGAAGGGGAAGCTGAACCAGGATGCCGTCGATTTCAGGATCATTGTTCAGGTTATCAATTAAGGTGAGCAGCTGTTCTTCAGTAGTGGCGGTGGGGAGGTCGTATGAGCGAGAGAGGAAGCCGACTTTTTCGCAGTCCCGCCGTTTCTTGCCGACATAAATGCGGGATGCGGGATCTTCGCCTAGGAGTATCACCGCCAGGCCCGGGGTGCGGAGACCGTGTTCCTGTCTTGTTTTTACAGCAGCAGCTATGCGGTCCGTGATCCCGTCAGCAATGCGTTTGCCATCAATGATCTTTGCTTGCATGAGATGTGACTTGTTTTTTCTGTTCTAGGAAGGCGGGGAGTATGACAGATTTTCGGCGGTAAATCGTGGCATGGGTCAACGCATAACGGGGCACATTATTTCTTGGCCTGGAATTTTTTCGATTGCGGTTGAACTCGCTGCAGTGTTTCAAGTTGGCTTGTGAGCACGCGTTGTAATCCGATTTTGTCGCTTCCCTCAAAAATGTTCTTTAATAACTCAAGTTACGCACAAGACTGAAAATACGGCATTATTGCCGGTATGAAACACGATCTGATTGAGCTGTACTCTGACTACCTTCTGTCCTCTTTTGGCAAAACAACCGCAACCGG
>MUIA01000137.1 GCA_002084115.1 Oceanospirillales bacterium LUC14_002_19_P2
AAACCCTCTCCCTGAAACTGAAGGTCAATCATTTTCAGCTCAGGGCGAAGATTTACATGACCGCTCTGCGGGCATCATTCGAGCAGCTAAGGTTATTCGTTACTGCGTAACTTGAGTTAATTATATCCAACTACAGCGGGTAGATGGCATTCCAGAGGCTTTTGTCCGTGTTGTTCATAGAGAGCAGAT
The DNA here is from genome assembly GCA_002084115.1 of Oceanospirillales bacterium LUC14_002_19_P2. GTDB lineage: Bacteria > Pseudomonadota > Gammaproteobacteria > Pseudomonadales > Endozoicomonadaceae > Kistimonas. The sequence goes on from MUIA01000137.1 coordinate 190, forward strand.
ATAATAGGCTGCCTGGTTATTGGGTTTTGAAGTATCTTGCTGCTGGCGATACCGGAATGGGTATAGCAGGCTGGATGAGTATTGCGATTTTTATCGATAAGGGGTGGCCGTTTTGCCAGCAAGTTTCAACGAAAATTCCATGGGCCTGAGTCAGGATGACCTGACTTTTGATGCAAAACACATCTGGCATCCTTACAACTCGGTTACACGCCGACTGCCGATATTTCCTGTGGCGTCCGCTTCAGGGGTTCGATTGACGCTGACCGATGGGCGGGAGCTGGTGGATGGTATGTCATCCTGGTGGTCGACCATTCATGGTTATAACCATCCAGAATTGAATGCTGCCATTGAGCGTCAAACGCAGAATATGGCGCACGTGATGTTCGGCGGTCTGACCCATCAGCCGGCGATTGAACTGGCAAAAAAACTGGTCGCTATGACGCCGGAAGGCCTGTCGACGGTCTTTTTTGCGGATTCCGGTTCGGTCTCTGTGGAAGTGGCCATCAAAATGGCGATCCAGTACTGGCGATCCCTTGGCAATACCCGCAAAAAGCGAATGCTGACCGTTCGTAACGGCTACCATGGTGATACTCTGGGCGCGATGGCGGTGTGTGATCCGGTTAACGGCATGCACAGCCTGTTTCGTGGGGTATTGCTTGAACATGTGTTTGTTGAAGCGCCGCAGTGCCGCTATGGCGATACCTGGGAAGAACGTTATCTGGATGAGTTTACTGACGCGATTCGCGAACACCATGAAGACCTTGTGGCCGTAATCCTTGAGCCTGTGGTGCAGGGCGCGGGGGGGATGCGCTTCTACTCTCCGGAATACTTGCGTCGTGTGAGGGAACTCTGCAAAGAGTTTGGTGTATTACTGATACTGGATGAAATTGCTACGGGTTTTGGGCGAACAGGGACGCTCTTCGCCTGTGAACAGGCTGGCGTGACGCCGGACATCATGTGCCTTGGCAAGGCCCTGACGGGCGGCTATATGACGCTGGCCGCAACGCTTTGCACGGATGAGGTCAGCCATACCATTTCGAATAATGGCGTATTCATGCATGGCCCGACCTTTATGGCCAATCCCCTGGCCTGCAGTGTTGCAGGTGCCAGTTTGGACATTCTAAATCGGGGAGAATGGCAATCTCAGGTCAAGGGTATAGAAGTGGCGCTTATAGAAGAGCTACAGCCGCTGGCCGAATTATCCATAGTGCAGGATGTCCGTGTTCTCGGCGCGATTGGCGTTGTTGAGATGAAAGAGCCGGTGGATATGCAAACGGTTCAGCCCATGTTTGTTGAAGAAGGGATCTGGGTCAGGCCGTTCGGCAAACTGGTGTATGTGATGCCGCCTTATATCATGAGTCGTGACGATCTTGCCCTGTTAGGGCAGGGCATTCGAAACGTTGTTAGACGACTCTGATGCAAATGGCCACCTTTCCTGCACCCAGTGTTATGCAGGAAAGGTGATGATCACTTTCAATCCGGGGTGGTTGTCTGTCAGTGCTATCTGGGCACTATGGAGTCTTGCAACCGCTTGAGCCAGTGACAGGCCCAGGCCATACCCCGGTAAAGTTCGGCTACTGTCGATTCGATACAGGCGTCGGAAGACCTTCTGTTTTTCCTCGTCAGAGATGCCGGGGCCTTGATCGGCAATACTCCAGCCATGGCCATTGATCGTTATGTCGATGCCACTTTTTTCCGGCGAATACTTGATCGCATTATCCAGCAGGTTGTAACACATCCGGAAAAGCAGACTTCGGTCGCCGTCTGTCTGGAAATCATCGTTATGGTGTAAGGCGATGGTCTGTTGCTTTTCTTCAGCCTGAGGTTCTGCCAGTTCAATGACATCCTGCCAGAGTTCTCGCATGGAGAGTGTTTCAAAATGTCGATAACTGGTGCCCTGTTCCAGTCGGGAGAGTTCCAGTATTGCCTGGAACGTAGCCAGTATTTGATCCAGCTCGGACAGTGTGATCTCAAGCTCATCACCCAGTGGGCTGTCTTCAGGCTGCTCGGTCAACAGGTTTTCCAGGCGCAGGCGCAACCGGGCCAATGGCGTGCGAAGGTCATGGGCAATACTGTCGGTGACGTGGCGAATGGAGTGCATTGTGTCGTCAATGCGGTTAAGCATATGGTTGACCCGGTCAGACAGGTAATCCAGCTCATCACCCTGAGGATCCACGGGAAGCCGTGCCGATAATTTCCCGTCTTCAATCTCCTGTGTAATCCGGTTGATACTGTCAATACGACGGAACAGGCGGCGGGAGAGGATAAAGCCGAAAATACCTGCCAGCAGGATGGCACCAATCATGGCCAGGGCAACCGCCTGTTTGGCCCGGGTGGCGACACGGTCCAGTTCACTGCTGTCGATGGCCAGGACAACCGGACCGTATCGGGTATCTATTCGGCTGCCAATCACTTCACGCAGCCGTGAGTGGTCAATGAGCGAAGGGCTGAAAATAATGAACCGGCTGGCCAGTGGCCATGGCTGAACGCTTTGAGGCAAGGCATTAAGGTTACCCACCATGCCGTCGGGTGAGTCCCAGGCAATCATGACGCGACGAAACAATCGCATTCTGTCGTACACAGCACGCCGGAAGTCGGACAGCGATATATCTTCACTCAGCTCCCGGAACTGGGCAAGCTCCCGCACAATGGTCTGTTCCTGTTGACGTTGCAGGGCACGGATCGCCTGCCACCAGGTGGCGCCTGCCAGCAGGCTGATAATGACCAGTACTAGCACGGTATACATGGCGGTATAACGCCAGACAGAGGAGCGCCAGGCAATGCGGTTCATGGATCATTCCTTGTTTCAGGAAGCCTTCAGCGTGTAGCCGACGCCCCGTACAGTATGCAGGAGGCGAGATTCGTGTTCTGCTTCCAGTTTGCGCCGAAGGCGGGCGATATGAACGTCAATCACGTTGGTACCGGGATCAAAGTGGTAATTCCAGACCTCCTCAAACAACAGGTTGCGGGTGACGACCTGACCGGCATGTTCCATCAGGTAGCGGAGTAACAGAAACTCCCGGGGTTGCAGGTCGATGGTTCGACCATTGCGATGGACGTCACGGGTAATCAGATTGAGTTCGAGGTCGTCGACTGACAGTGTCGACGTCATCTCTGGCTCACGCTGTCCACGGGCCATTAACAGATCCGCCCGGGCCAGCAGCTCGGCAAAGGCGAAGGGTTTGGTCATATAGTCATCCCCGCCCTGACGCAGTCCGCGCACCCGTTCGTCCACATCCCCGATAGCGCTCAGAATCAATACTGGCGTCGTAATACCTGAGGCACGAAAGGATGCCAGTACTTTCATGCCATCGAGGCCGGGTAACATCCGGTCCAGGGTGATCAGGTCGTAGCGTTTCTCCAGTCCCAGCAGCAGACCCTGCTGGCCGTCTTCCGCGGTATCAACACTGTGCCCCTGTTCAGTGAATCCCTTGACGATGTAGTTACGTGTGGTGGTGTCGTCTTCGATCACCAGAATTTTCATGGAAGTGCCCCAGCGCTGTCAGAAATTGCCATAAACCGGAATCGGTTTTCCACTGCCGGCATCCACCAGATGTTTGGTGATTTTTCCTTCGTGATTGACCTCAAGTTCGAAAAAGAGAATGCCTTTTTCCAGTTTGAGCTCCGCTTCAACCACATGGCCGTTGGTGTTTTCCTGGAAACGTCTCAGGATGTCTACCAAGGGCGTGCTTTTTGCCAGCAGTGCAGTGATGCGATTGTCACGCTGACGTAGCCAGTTGTCGAGGTCATCCGGTTTGTTTTCCACTATTTTGCCGGTGAGTGCATCAATGCTCAGTTCCCGAGCCTGTTGGAAGTCAGCAGACACCTGCGTCAGTTCGTAAACCAGATGGCCATTCTCGTCTTCCACTTCATATTCAGTGATCAGGCCTGGATAGGCGTGAAGTGTGTCGATCAGAGCCTGTTCTGGTGTATATGGTGCCTGTTGCAGGGCCTGCCAGGTCAGAGCCCGCTCCCGGGGCGAATCGGCCATGGCATGTCCAATGGACAGGCTGCCGGCCAATAACAACAGGGCAAACAGAACGGGGTACAGGTGGCGATTGTCAGGTTGATGAATGGCTTTGGCCATTACGGTGCACCGTCGCTTTTCCATGGAGATATCCTTGTGTTCAAGTGGCTGCAGTATAAATGGCGTGAGATGACCGTCGCATGGGCGCTTCATTAAATTTTGTTAATGTCTGGCAAGTGTTGCATTGGGTCAGTAACATCAATTCGAACCTTATCGTGGACAGACAATCCTGAGCCCTCCCGGCTCGCAGCAGGACATGCAATCAATGACAGACTGGACTTCTCTCTTTGCCCGGCATGTGGCAACACTGGTGGAACGTTATACCGAAGGACTGGCGCTGGCAGGTTATCACGGGGTGTTGATCCCGGCCGGCTCTCCCGACCGGCGTTTTCAGGATGACCAAGACTATCCTTTCTGGGGAAGTCCCTTCTTTCGACAGTGGGTGCCGTCACGTGGGGCGCCGGAGTCCATGCTGATTTTCGTGCCTGGTGAGACGGCGCAGCTGGTGCATTATCAACCTCGTGATTACTGGCATGTGGCACCTGAACCGGCAGAAGCTTTCTGGGCGAATGCCCTGGACATCAAAGTCATCGATAGCCCTGACCAGCTGCGGGATTGCCTGCCTCAGGATCTGTCCAGTTTTGCGCTGTTGGGTTATGAAGATGATCGCTTCAGTAGCTGGGGATTAGGTGCCGTCAATCCGCCAGAACTGATGCATTACCTGATCTGGATGCGTGCCTACAAAACCCCTTATGAGCAGGCCTGCATGCGCGAAGCCAACCGGATTGCCGCCCATGCTCACCAGGCTGCGGCCGACGCTTTCCATGAAGGGCTCTCCGAATTTGATATTCACCTGCGCTATCTTGCCGCGAGTCGGCACAGGGAGTGTGAGTTGCCGTATGGCAATATCGTGGCACTCAACGAGCATGGCGCGGTACTGCATTATGATGATTACGACCGGGAGCCGCCGGCGGAACGCCGTGCATTTCTGATTGATGCCGGCGCCAGTTTCCGGAATTACCATGCTGATATTACCCGCACTTATGCCGCTGGAAAGGGTGATTTTGCTGACATGGTGGAGCGCATGAATACTGAGCAGTTGGGTATCATTGATGAGATCCAGATGGGCATGTCCTATGGGGCGCTTCATGATGCTATGCACCGCCGTATTGCGGGCATGCTAAGTGATTTTGATATCGTTCGTCTGCCAGCTGAGGCCGTTTATGACCGTGGATATAGCCGGACATTTTTCCCCCATGGTCTAGGACACCTGATTGGTTTGCAGACTCATGATGTCGGTGGTTGGCTGACAGATCCTGATGGCCCACAAGTCGGTCGACATCCGGATTATCCGGCGCTGCGGCTGCAGCGGACGATTGAGACCGATATGTTGTTTACCATAGAACCCGGGCTTTACTTTATTGATCAACTGTTGGGTGAGCATGAGGGTAATGCTGACTTTAACTGGCCCCGCATTGAGTCGCTAAAGCCGTTTGGTGGTATTCGGATTGAAGATACGGTTTTGGTGAAGGATGGGGATACAGAAAATTTTACTCGCCCATTTTTGACATCAAAGCATTAACTACAGGAGGCGTAGCTCTATGAGCTACGCCTCCTATGCGTATTTAAGTTGTACTGGTTGTATTTTGTTATTTGAGCCAGTGAAAATGGTTGAGATTATCCATTGTTTTCTTAGCAAAAAATCATGAATGGTCTGTCATTGAAGGGTTACAAGCCATTTAATTGTTAATAACAATATAATCACCCTCTTCGACTTCTTTATTAATAACACTGGTCACGCATGTATCAGACCAGACATTAATGGCGCTTTCCAGCATGTCAATGAGCGCATAAACCGGCAGTATCACGCCCATAATATTCAGTGGAACATTCATGGAGGCCAGAATGGTACTGGATAACAGGTAGCAGCCCATCGGAACGCCAGCATTACCAAATGCCGCCAGTGTTGCAATAAATATCCAGCCAACGAGCTCCAGACCTGAGTAGTTCACACCATAGGTCATGGATACGAACAGTACGGTGATCAGGATAAACGCTGCGCAGGCGTTCATATTGATGGTAATGCACAGTGGGAAGCTGAAGCGGGTGATTTCACTGTTGATACCAAGCTTTTTCTCGGCATTCTCCATCGCAGAGGGTAACGCCGCGCTGGATGATTTGGAAAAGAACGCCACTGTTAACGTTGGCAGTATGCCCCGGAAAATTTTCCAGGGTGGCAAGCCTTTGAGCAGGAGCATGCCGGGCAATACGATGACGCCTTGAATCAGGTTGGCAATGAGTATGCAGGCAACATAGAGCGAGATCGCGGCCAACATCTGTTGATTTTCCAGTGTCTTGCAGAAATCGGTCACAAACGCCCAGACGGCCAGAGGTAGCAGAAGCAGTATAAGGCCCGTCATGCGCATGATGGCTGAGAACAGGCTGTCAAACAGCTCATGGAGAATATCCCGCTTGCGCTCCGGCAGTGACAAAATGGATATGCTGAGTAACAGTGCGAGCAGTAGCACACTGACAATCTGATTATCGACAAAAGGGGCAACGAAGCTGTTCGGAATCAGGCTTAACAGGTATTGCCCATACCCGCCACTGACAGTGCCTTCAGTGGTACCGGTAATCCCGGTAACACCTCGAACCGGGTCAACGACTAGAAAGACAGCCAGTGCAATCGCGGCGGCAATCAATGTCGTCAACAGGGAATATTTCAGCACCATGCCCGCCAGCTTCTTGGCATGGGTGGTGTTTTTCATACCCGTCAGGGTTGAGAGCAGGGCAAAGAAAATGATCGGTGCGCTGACCAGGCGGAGCAGCCGGATAAACAGTTCGGAAACCACGGCGGCGGTGTCCAGCACCGGCTGAGGCGCACCCAGTCCGCTGACCAAGCCCGCCATGGCGCCCAGTAGCACCATTGTGTTCAATGAGAGTCTGCCCATGAAGTTGCCTCTTACCACTACCGGCAATTCCTGACAGTCACGAGTTAATAACTACTGACTGTATTCCTGCCGTTTTTCTAGATGATTTATAGATAAGACAACCATAGGCAGGAAGAGTTCGTATGCCCAAATACCGGTTGGGTATTTGCTTATGAAAACCGCGAAGTTCCGTGAAATGCGGGTAAAGACCAGCGTTCAGCCAATGCCCTCATGGATTTTTGTCAGAACCGGCAGCAGCTCAGAGAGGGTCTTTTGCACCTCATCCAGATCGTGGTTTTCGCTGAGCTGTATGACTTTGGTCAGTAACCGCTCCCTTTCGGCTTTTGGCAGGTGAACAAACAGTTCTGGCCAGGTCTTGCCCAGTTCATAGCTGTAGAGGATCAGGGCCTGCTGGTCGAACTGCTGGTGCAGGTTGAGATAATCCAGGGCGCTGGATGCCAGCATGGCGGCTGCCGCCTTGGTGTCATTGAGGCCCTCCAGTCGTTCGGGACTTTGCTGGTCTTTATCGCTGAGGGTTAGCCAGAATTCTACGGTCAGGTCGAATAATACGGCCTGTTGGCGGATGGAATAGCTCATCAGGCTGAGTGCTTCCTTGCCATAAGGCTGTCTTGATGCAGAAAAATCAAAATATAGGCGCATGATCTCCTTGAGAGGCTGTCGCGAAACCAGTATCAACGGGTAATATACACACAGCTGCAGATAGCCCGTAACGACCAATGACAACAAAGCAAAAAATTGACCTCTGCCGAACTCCACAATTCGATTTT